>CAUJGH010000028.1 GCA_963169575.1 Myxococcota bacterium
ACGATCGCATCGTCGACGACGAGGCCGACCGCGAGCACGAGGGCGAAGAGAGTGAGCGTATTGAGGGAGAATCCGAGCGCGAGAAAGGCCGAGAACGTCCCGATCAGCGAGACGGGCACGGCGAGCATCGGAATCAGCGTCGCGCGGAAGGACTCGAGGAAGGCGTAGATCACGAGCAAGACGAGCGCCGCCGCGATCAGGAGCGTGAGCGTCACCTCGCGGATCGACGCGGCGACGAAGCGCGTCGTGTCGAAGGGGATCGACCAGCTGATGCCCGGCGGAAAATCACGCTCCAGCATGTTCATGGTTTCGATCACGCGCCGCGATACGTCGAGGGCGTTGGCGTCGGGATGCTGCGAAATGCCGATCATCGCGATCGGCCGCCCATCGGACCGGCTCGAGCGGGCGTAGTCGGTGGCGGCGACCTCGACGCGGGCGACGTCCCGGACCCGGACCAGGGAGCCGTCCTCGCCGACCCGGATCACGACGTCGCCGAACTCCTCGGGCGTCGCGAGCCGGCCGCGGATGCGGGCCGTGTACTGCAGCTGCTGTCCCGGCGGCGCGGGCTCGCCGCCGATCGTGCCGGCGGGCGCGACGACGTTCTGCTCCTTCAGCGCGTCCATGACGTCGCCGGTCGTCACACCGAGCCGCGTCATCCGTTCCGGCTGGAGCCAGACGCGCATGCCGTAGTCGCGAGCGCCGAAGAGCTCGGCCTGGCCGACGCCCGGAACCCGGGCCAGCGCATCGACGACATGCAGCGTCGCGTAGTTCGAGAGGAAGAGATAGTCGTAGCGGGGATCGACCGACTCGACCGCGACGGCCATCATGACCTGCGGCGAGCGCTTGTAGATCGCGATGCCCTGCTCGACGACCTGACGGGGAAGCGAGCGTTCGGCGACGGTGATCCGGTTCTGGACGTCGACGGCCGCGAGCTCCTGGGACGAGCCGATCTCGAAGGTCACCGTCAGCTGGTAGACGCCGTCGTTGCTGCTCTTCGAGCTCATGTAGAGCATGTTCGGAACGCCGTTGACCTGCTCTTCGATCGGAGCGGCGACGGACTCGGCGACGGTCACGGCGTCGGCGCCGGGGAAGGTCGCCCGGACGACGACGGTCGGCGGCGTGATCGCGGGAAAATGGGCGATCGGGAGCTGCCAGAGCGCGATGGCTCCGGCGAGCGTGATCACGATCGAGATCACGGTCGCGAGGATCGGCCGATCGATGAAGAGACGGCTCACGAGCCGTTCCGGGCTTCCGCCGGCGCGTCGGCCGACGCCTTCGCGGCGACGTCCCCGGCCGCCTCTGCCGGCTCTTTCGCCGCGACCTCGTCCGGCGCCCCGGCGTTTCCCTGCGCGGCGACGTTCGCCGACAGCGGCTGCGCCTGCACGACGAGCCCGGGACGGAGCTTCTGCACGCCGTCGACGACGACGCGCTCGCCCGCCTCGAGTCCGCGCCGCACGACCCAGCCATCGTCGAGGCGCGCGCCGAGCTCGACGCTCCGCGACTCGACGCGTCCGGCGTCGTCGACGACCCAGACGCTGTGGGTCCCCTGCAGCGCCTGCACCGCCTGGAAGGACACGACCAGCGCGTCCTCGGCCGTGTCGACCGGGACGACGACGCGCGCGAATTGATTCGCGCGCAGCAGCCCGTCGGGGTTCGGCACGACGAGCCGCATCGGTAGCGTCGCGGTCTGCGCGTCGAGCGCCGTATCGACGAAGTCGAGGCGCCCGGGCAGGGGATACGCGCTGTCGTCGGCCAGGCGGATGCGGAACTCGCCGGAACCCTGCGCGAGATCCGGTCCATAGCGGCGCTGCATCTGGAGCATGCGCTGCTCGCCGATGCTGAAATCGACGTACATCGGGTCGTTGGCGTAGACGCGCGTCAGCAGCGATTGATAGGCCTCGACGGAGGCGCCGATGCGGACCTCCGCGCGGCCGACGACGCCGGCGATCGGGGAGGTCACGCGCGTGTAAGCGAGCTGCAGCCGGGCCGTCTCGACGTCCGCGATCGCCGCGCGGCGGGCCGCGTCGGCGGCCTTCTCCTGGGTCTCGGCCGCGTCGAGCATCTGCTCGCTCGCGATGTTCGATCGGGCCAGCTGCCGGACGCGCGCGAGCTCGCGGCGCGCCTGCGCGAGCCGCGCCTCCGCCAGCGCGCCCTCCGCCTCCGCGCGCGCGAGCTCGGCGCGGAACGGCGCGGGATCGATCTGGAAGAGCAGCGCCCCCGCCTCGACGGGTTGCCCCTCGACGGCCGCCTGCTGCTCGAGCCGGCCGTCGATCTGGGGACGGATCTCGACCGTGTTGCTGGCCGAGATGCGCGCGACGTATTCCTCGCTCGCGACGACGGCTCGCGGCGTCACGCGCTCGACGCGCACGCTCGGCGCCGGCGGGGCGGCCGGCTCCTCGGACGAGCAGCCGAGAGCTGCCGCGAGGGCGATCTGGAGCGCGAACGCAGCGGCGCCGTGCACGGACCGGTGGCGAGCCGAACGACCGACGCTCGTCGCACGGATCCGGGCACGATGAAGGAAGGAAGGCGCACGACGCGCCGGCTGGGAACCGAGGGGGGCCATGAGACGAAAACGATAGCCGGCTAGCTTTTAGCTGGCTAGAGTTCGGACATGCGCCCCGACCAGCAATTCGGCCAGCTGCTCAAGCGCGTCCACCAGCTCTGGCATCAGGTGATCAACGAGCGCCTTCGCCCGCGCGGTGTGTCCCACTCGCAGTGGCGGGTCGTGCTCGAGGTCTCCCGCAGCGGCGCGCCGCTCACGCAATCCGCGCTCGCGTCGGAGCTCGGCGTCGAGTCGCCGACGATGGTGCGCCTGCTCGACCGCCTCGAGGACAAGGGCTGGATCGCGCGCGCGCCCTGCCCGACGGACCGGCGCGCCCGCTACGTCGAGCTGACCCCCCGCGCGCGGCGCCTCGCGAGCGAGATCGAGATCGTGGTCGGCGAGGTCCGACAGGCGCTCCTGCGCGATCTGCGCCCGAGCCAGCTCGCCGACTGCATCGCGGCGCTGTCCAAGGTGGAAGCCCGCGCGCTCGAGGCGCTGGCGTCGACGGCGTCTCCCGTTCGTCGTAAACGCGAAGCGGCGACCCGGCCCGGGGCGAGCGCTCGAGGGCCGAAGGCCAGTGCCCTTCCCGTCGTGCGTCCCGCGAAACGCGCGGCGCGTCCGAGCGAACGGCGCGCCCGCGGCGCGGCGCGCGGCGTCTCGCCCTGAAGCGCCGACTCCGCCCTCTCCCTTCGCTTCGCTC
>CAUJGH010000029.1 GCA_963169575.1 Myxococcota bacterium
GGCGCGGGACGCGAGATCGCGGAGTGTCGCTGCCTCGCCTTCCTCTCCCTCGGCGATCGGCCGAGCTGTACCGCGCTGCTCTCTCCGCTCCTGCGCGAACCGGCGGCGGCGGATTGGATTCCGCATCCGGTCCTCACGAAGCTGATGCTCCGGACCTGGCAGGCAGAGGGCATCCGCGAGCCCGCTGCGGCCCTCGCCGAACGTGCGGCACCGGAGCACAGGAACGACCTCGATCTGCTGCAGCTGGAGCTGATGCTCCGAAGCAGCGTCGGCGACGAGACGGCGGTCCTCGCCGCGCTCGAAGCGCGGCTCGAAGACGATCCGAGCTGGGTGCCCGCACGACTCGTGCTCGCCCTCGCTCGCTCGCGGCGCGGAGAGCACGCCGACGCCCTGCGCGTGCTCGGCGACGTCGCGCCGCCGACCACGCATCGCCTCGTGCTCCCCTGGTACGAATCGCGGATCCAGGCCCTCGCCGCGCTGAACGATCTCGCGGGCGTCCAGGCGACCTTCGACCGCTGGCGCGCCACCGGCTGGGATCCCGTCGACCTCGATGCGCGTTATGCGCTGCGACTCTCGACGGATCAGCTCGTCGACCCCGAGCGATCGACGATCGAGCTGCTGCGCCGCGCGATCGCGACCCAGGATGCCCTGCGCGATCGCAACATCGTCTGGGGTCTCCATCGCCGCCTCATCGTCGAGCTGATCGCCGTCGGCCGCCCGGAAGAAGCGCTCGCCGCCTACGACGCGGCCGTGCAGGTCGTCGATCTCGGCGACCTGCGCCGTGCCGAGATCGAGCGAGCCGTCGCGGGAGGCCCGCTCGAAGGGGCGGACGTGCAGCCCGCCGAAGTCGCATTCCAGATCCCGCCGGACGCACGCGGCGGGCGGCTCGCGCTCTCGCCGGCGCAGGACGAGCCGCAGGACGCGGACTATCACGCGCTTGCCGTGCCGCAGGACGGCCGGATCTCCGTCTCGATGACGCGGGGGATTCATCCGCGCCGGTGGGTGCTGCGAGATGCCCGAGGTGCCGTGCGCGGGTCCGGCGCGTTCTGGCCAGAGCCCGGAAGCCCGATCCGGATCGCTCCCGAGCTCCGCTCGCCCGCCGCGTCCGAAGCGCCGGATCGAGGCGCGCCCGGCGAGCGCGCTGGCGACGTCGCCCCGGCCGTCGAGGCGCCGACGCGCCGGCCCGGCGACGGCCGCCGCCGCGTGATCGCGATCCTGCCCGATTGTGGCGACTGGCGACTCGTCGGCTACCTGCGCTCGCGCGGCGAGCTCCCCTTCCACGACCATCTCTTCGAGCGCGGCTACCGCGCCGTCCTGGAGAGCCGACCCGCCTTCACCGCAGCCGCGCTGCAGAGCCTCGTCTGGCCCGCCGCCCCCCGCGTCCGGACCACGCTCGACTGGATCCACGACCTCGGACTCGAGCTCGCCGGCCTCGAAGCGGTCGGAAGCAATCCGCTCGGATTCCTCGCCGCCGTGCTGCCCGAGCGCCCGAACCTCTTCGAGACCCTGGGCCGCAGCGACCGCGTCACCGCGAACATGCTGCTCGCCCACGGCCGGATCACGGCCGGCCGCCATGCCGAAGTCGTCGGTCCGAACGGCCACCACCGCGACCTGCCGACCCATTCCGCCTATCGCCCGCTCGACCCCGAAGAGCTCCGCCGCTTCCCCTCCTTCGGTTCGAGCGGCGAATCGCGCCGATTCATCGAGACGATCGCCGCCGAGATGGACGCGGCGGAGCGGATCGTGCGCGAGGGCGAGATCGACTTCCTCTTCCTGCGACTCGAATCGCTGGACCTGATCACCCACGGCTTCTACGCGCCCCTCGATGGCCGCGGTCAGGACGATGCCGCCGGCCCGCTGCTCGACGCCTATCGCTACATCGATCTGCGCCTCGCGCGGCTCGACGCCTTGCTCGATCGCGACGACTGGCTCGTCTACCTCTCCGACCACGGCATCCGGTCGTCCATGCAGCACGAAGAGGACGCGATCATCGCCGTCCTCGGCGAAGGCGTGCCGCAGGGCCGCGCGCCCGGCCGCCCGGCCCTGCGAGGCGTGCCCCGGAGCCTCGCCGCGATGTTCGGGGTCGCGACGGATTGGCCGGAGACCGGCGCCTCGCCCTGGCTCGAGCCCACGGCCGACCCGGGACGGATCGCCGACGCCCGCTGACGGGCCCCCGTCACTCGAGAATTCCGCGCCCTCTCCCGCGCTCTGCTGCGCGCCCATGTCCGGACGCATCCGCATCGAACGCCACGGCGCGCGCGCCGAAATCGTCGTCGACCATCCCGAACGCCGAAATGCCATCTCCTCGAGCATGTGGCGGAGCCTCACGGCGGCAGCCCGCGAGCTCGACGGCGACGACGCCATCCGCGTCGTCGTGCTGCGCGGTGAAGGCGACGTCGCCTTCGTCTCCGGCGCGGACATCTCCCAGTTCGAAGCCGAGCGGACCGGACGAAACGCCTTCGACTACAACGCAGAGAACGACGAGGCCTTCGACGCGCTCGCGTCGATCGGCAAGCCCGTCATCGCCTCCATCCACGGCTTCTGCATCGGCGGCGGGTGTGCGCTCGCGCTGACGGCAGACCTGCGATTCTGCGCCGAGGACGCGGTCTTCGCGATTCCCGCGGCGCGCCTCGGACTCGGTTATTCGGCGGCCGGGCTCGCCGTGCTCGAACGGGTCGTCGGACTGCCGCGGGCGAAGGAGATGTTCCTGACGGCGCGGCGCTTCGATGCGCGCGAGGCCGAGCGGATGGGCCTCGTCCATCGGATCGTCCCCAAGGCCGAGCTCGATGCCTTCGTCCGCGCCCAGGCCGAATCGATCGCGGAAAACGCACCGCTGACGCTGCGCGCCGCCAAGGCGGCCTTTCTCGATCGCGGCCGACCGCCCGCTGCGCGCGATCCCGAGCGGGTCGAGACGGCGATCCGCCGCTGCTTCGAAAGTGCCGACTACGCCGAAGGCGTCCGCGCCTTCCTCGAAAAGCGCCGGCCGGCGTTCGAAGGGCGCTGAGGGCGCGGAGCCATGCCCAGCTGGATCGAGACCGAGTGCAAGCTCCTGCTCCCCGACGCCGCGGCCGCGCGCCGCATCCGGGACGCGCTCGGGACCGGTCCGATCTTCGTCCAGGAGAACCATTTCTTCGATCGGCCGGAGGGCGTGCTCGCGGCGGCGCGGATCGCGGTGCGCCTGCGATCCGAAGACGATCGGCGACGGCTGACGGTCAAGGGGGACGAGCTGGGCCGCGCAGACAGCGGCTGGTCGCGCCGGATCGAGCTGGAAACGGACCTGACCCGCGCCGACTTCGAGACCGCACTGGCAGAGGGCCTCGATCTGGTGCCCTGGATTCCGCGCCTCGAGGCCGCCGGACCGCAGGCCGATCGATCCCCGGCCCTGGCCCGGCTGCTCGCTGCGCTCCGCGCCGCAGCGCGCTCGGGGCGGCTCGTCCGCATCGATGGATTCAGCAATCGCCGGGAGCGGCTCCCACTCGAGATGACGGACGCACGAGGCATCCTCGAAGTCGTCCTCGAGCTCGACGAGACCCGCTTTCCCGGCGACTCACCGGCCGGGGACCGGATCGACTACGAGATCGAGGTCGAGCTCGACGCCGGACGCCTCGACCCCGATCGGGTCGAGAGCGCCCTGCGCCGATGGCTGCGCGAGCTCGGCGTCGCGGGCGTCCTGCCGGCGCCGAGCAAGCTCGCGCGGCTGCGGGCCGCCGGAACGCGTCCGGCCTAACGCTCCGTCGACGGGCGCGCGGCGACCCGCGCATACCAGGCCTGGAGCTGCTCGCATTTCGGATCGAGCGGCTGACCGACGGAAGCCCCGAATTCGAGGAACGCGAAGAGCAGCACGTCCGCCAGGCTGAAGCGCGAGCCGCAGATGAAGTCCTTGCCCGCCATCAGTCCGTCGAGCCAGAGCAGCTTCTCCTGGGCGATCGCCTTGAGATCCGCGGCCGCCTGGGGAATGCAGCGCATCCGGCCCTGGAAGAGCGGAAGGCCTTCCGCATAACGAAATCCGTTGGCCATGTTCTCGATGATGTTGAGATCGATCCGCCGGACCCACATGCGCGTCTCGGCCCGCTCTTCCGGCGTCTTGCCCATCAGCTTGCCGCCGGTCTTCTCGTCGAGGTACTCGGCGATCGCCGTGATCTCGGAGATGAACTGGCCGTTGTCGAGCTCGAGGGTCGGGAGCTGGCCGGCGGGATTGCGCTTCAGGTGGTCGCCCTGACGGTTCTCGCCCTTCATCAGATCGACGGTCACGGTCTCGACCTTCGCGCCGGTCTCGGCGACGGCGATCGTGACGACCCGGGGATTCGGACCCATTCCGGTATAGAGCTTCATAGGGGATCTCCTTTTCTTCGGTGACGAAGGTTCTTCGACGATGGCGGACTTCGAGGAGGCCGCGCCCTCGAAGGCGCTCTCGCGGCTCTTCGAGGCGTGGGTACGGGCTGCGCGAGGCAGAGCTTGGCCCAATCGCAGGGCGTCGGCAAAGCGGCTCGGGCCCGGTCGGCGCGGTCCGAACGCGCAGCCCCTCAGGCCCCGCGGAAGATCTCGAGATCGAGCTTGCCCTCGCTCCGGGCGACGACGCAGGAGACGGCCGCGTCGCCCGTGACGTTCACGACGGTCCGCGCCATGTCGAGCAGCCGATCGACGCCGAGCACGAGTCCGATGCCTTCGACGGGCAGCTCCATCTGCCGCAGCACCATCGCGAGCATCACCATGCCGACCCCGGGCACCCCGGCCGTCCCGACCGAGGCGAGCGTCGCCGTCACGACGATCGTCAGGAATCCGCCGGCGCTGATCTCGATGCCGTAGACCTGGGCGATGAAGACGGTGGCGACGCCCTGCATGACGGCCGTGCCGTCCATGTTGATGGTCGCCCCGAGCGGAATCGTGAACGATGCGACCGAGCGATCGACGCCGAGCCGCTGCGTCGCGGTGCGGAGGTTGACGGGCAGGGTCGCGTTGCTGCTCGCCGTGCTGAGCGCGACGCTCATCGGTGCCCGGAGCTTGCGGAAGAAGGCGAGCGGTGAGAGGCCCGAGAGGATGAGCAGCAGCGGGTAGACGAAGAACGCATGCACGAACAGCACGAGCAGCACGCACGCGAAATACCAGACCAGCTTTCCGAATGCCTCGTAGCCCTGTTCGTTCGCCACCTTCGCCATCAGACAGAAGACGCCGTACGGCGCGAGCTCCATCAGGATGAACACGAGCTTCATCACGACGACGTTCGCGCTCTCGAAGAGCCGGAGCATCGGACCCGCCGCTTCGCCCGAGAGGGTCATCGCCAGGCCGAGCAGGATCGCGAAGACGATGACCTGCAGCGTGCGGCCTTCGGAGAGCGCCTGGAAGGGATTCGTCGGCAGGAGCTCGATCAGGGTCTGCGAGAAGCTCGGCGGCGGCACCGACGTCACTGCGCTCGCCGTGCCCACCGCCTCGAATCCCGCGCCCGGCTCGATGAAGAGCGCCGCGGCGACCGCGAGGCTGATGGCGATCGCCGTCGTGCAGAGGTAGAGGCCGAAGGTCTTGGCGCCGATCCGCCCGAGCTTCGCGACGTCGTCGAGCGCTGCCGTCCCGCAGGTCAACGAGACGAGGACGAGCGGGACCACCAGCAGCTGAAGGCTCGCCAGGAAGATCTGACCGCCGACCGCGAAG
>CAUJGH010000030.1 GCA_963169575.1 Myxococcota bacterium
GACGCCGCGATCGTCGGTGGGATCGACACCCTCTGCGCGAGGACACTCCGGGGGTTCAAGAGTCTCGACGCCCTCTCGCCCGAGGCGGCACGGCCGTTCTCCACCGAACGCCGCGGACTCAACATCGGCGAGGGCGGGGCGCTGCTGCTGGTCGAGCGCGCAGGCGAGCCGGTGGCGATGCTCGAGGGCGTCGGCGAGAGCTCGGATGCCCATCACATCTCGGCGCCGCATCCCGAGGGTGCCGGCGCGCGGCTCGCCATGGAGCGTGCGCTCGCCGAGGCAGGCCTCGAAGCCGCAGCCGTCGATCACGTCAACGCCCATGGAACCGGTACTCGCCTGAACGACGTGGCCGAGGCCGCGGCGATCGAATCGCTTTTCGGTCGCGAAGTGCCGGTCGTCTCGACCAAGGGCTACACCGGCCATCTGCTCGGGGCGGCCGGTGCGACGGAGGCTGCGATCGCGATCCTCGCGCTTCAGGAAGGCTGGATTCCCGCCTCCCTGGGCGCCGATCCCGTCGATCCGAAGATCCATGCGCGGATCGCGGTCGAGCGGACGACGGGCCGCTTCGACCGCGTCCTCAGCAACTCCTTCGCGTTCGGCGGCAACAACGTGAGCGTGCTCCTGGGAGCGGCGCGATGAGCGAGGCGGTGGCCGTCGTCGGATGGGGCGCTTTCGTGCCCGGGTACGCCACGGTCGCGGATTGGATCGGCGGCCGCGCCTGCGCCGAATCCAGTGCCCCGGTCGGTGCGCTCGTTCCCCTGCGTGATCGGCGCCGCGCGAGTCCGCTGTCGCGCGCCCTGGCCGACGCCTACGGCGGCGCGGTGGAGCGCGCCGGCCTCGATCCGGCGCGGGTCGCCTCGGTCTTCGGCTCCGCGCTCGGCGAGGTCTCGACCATGATCGGGTTGCTCGACCAGATGTGGAGCGAGGGAACGCCGCTCTCGCCGATGAAGTTCGCGACGAGCGTCCACAACGCGGCGGCGGGCGTGATCTCGATCGCCACCGCGAATCGCGGCTTCACGACGAGCATCGGTGCGGACTACGACACGCCCGCGATGGCACTCGTCGAGGCTCTCGGCTGGATCGGAAGCCGGGGGGAGCCCGTCGTCCTCTGCTGCGGGGACGAGTCGCCGCCCGCCGATCTCGTGCCCGGTCAGCGGGGCTGGTCGCTACTGGCGGCGGCGGTCGCGCTCAGCCCGGTCGACCGCGCGCCCCGCGGCGCACCGACCCTGGGCCTGCTCGGGCCTCTTGGCCCGTCGGAGGAGGCGCTCGCCCCGCCTCAGACCGACGGCGAGCTGGGACGCAATCCGAACGTCGGGCTCTTCGACCTCGTCGTCGCGCTCGAGCGCGGCGTACCGGGAATCGTCCGCCTCGACCGGGGCGAAGGCCGGGGCTGGGGCGTTCGCGTGACGCCGGCCCGATCGGCATGAGCGCGTTTCCGCCGATCGAATCCCTGCTGCCCCACGGCGAGGCCATCCGACAGCTCGACCGTCTGATCGAGTGGGCGCCCGGCCGGGCGGAGTGTGCGATGCAGGTCGCGCCGGATTCGCGCCTGGTCTCGGACGGCGCGCTGGAATCGGTGCTCCTGCTCGAAGCCATGGCCCAGGCCGTGGCAGTCTGTCTCGGATACGAGGCCTACGGAGCGGGGCATGGGGTTCGCAACGGCATGATCGTCGCGTGTCGCCAGCTTCGGGTCGATGTGCCGCGCATTCCGGTCGGGACTGCGCTGCGCATCCGGGTCGTGCGTGCTCGAGGCAACGACGAGTCGAGCCATTTCGATTGCTCCGTCTTTCGCGGCGACGAGCCGGTCGTGTCCGCGAGCCTGACGCTCGTCCATCCGAAGCCCGATTGATTCGCAGACGAAGCCGTGACACCGCGGGGCGGCCGAGCGCGCCGGGCCCTTCGGCGTCAGCGCCGGGCCCTTCGGCGTCAGCGCCGGGCCCCTCGGCGTCAGCGCCGGGAGCGGGACGAACCGCTCGTCCGGGGGCGGGTGACGAAGAGCCTTCCGGTTTCCGTCAGCGGATGGCTCGACAGCAGCTCGAGTCCCGCGCCGGAGAAGAGTCGCCGCAGCTCCGGCTTCGTGCGCTCGCGTCCGGGGCCGCAGAGCACGAGCATCTCGAGGTCGAGCATGTTCGTGAGGTCGCGCCGCCCGTCGCGCAGCAGGACGCCCTCGACGATCAGGACCCGGCCGTTCGCGCCGACGGCGGCGGCGCAGCGCGCGAGCAGCTTCGTCGCGGTCTCGTCGTTCCAGCTGTGGACGATGTGTTTGAGGACGATGTGGTCCGCGCCGCCCGGCAACGATTCGAAGAAGTCGCCCACGACGACTTCGCAGCGGGTCGAGAGACCGGCGCGGGCGAGGGCGAGCTTCGCGTCACGGGCCGTGTTCGGTCGTTCCATCAGGATTCCCGCGAGATGGAGATGCCGTTCGAGGAGCGCGACGAGGAGCCCGCCGCGGCCGCCTCCGACGTCGAGCACGCGCTTTGCCGCGCCGAAATCGTAGGTCGCTGCGATCGCGGCTTCTTCGCGACTCGCGAAGGATTCGATCGCCGCATCGTAGACCGCTGCCTCCGCGGCGTGGCGGTCGAGATACTCGAAGAGCGGCGCGCCGAAGCGCTTGGCGAATGCCGATTCGCCGGTCCGGACGGCATGCGCGAGGTCCGACCAGGGATCCCAGCCGATCGACGATCCCACATAACGGGCGAGCCGGCCCAGGCGGTCGCGACACAGGCTCCGGCCGGCATCGAGCAGCTCGAACTCGCCCTGCGCGGTCTCGCGGACGAGTCGTTCGCCGACGAGCACGCGCAGAAGGCG
>CAUJGH010000031.1 GCA_963169575.1 Myxococcota bacterium
TGAGGCCCTCGATCGTGGTGAAGGAAGGCCGCAGTCCGCGCCAGGGCTCGATCGCGCGCAAAACCCAGTCCAGCAGGACGATGCCCGGCAGCATCGGACGTCGCGGAAAATGCGCGGGCCAGCATGCGAGACCCGTCGGGACCTCGATTCGAATCGTCCGGGCCGACCCTCCAGCGACGTCTTCGATCCCGACGATCTCCGGCGCGAAGAGCGGCGGAAAGAGTCGGGAGAGAAGCGGATCGCTCCATGCGCCGACATAGCGCCGGAAGCGAGCGTGACGATGGATCCACTCGGACCCGAACAGCAGACCCATGAGGAGATAGGAGAGGAATCCGGTATGGATCGCCCAGGCTTCGGTCTCGTTCGAAAGGGCGAGCGCGAGCGTGACCGTTCCGTTGAAGACGAAGAACGCACACCAGATCATGGTCACGCGGCGGCAATACCGGACCTCCGCCGGTGCGAGACGGTCGACCTGCAGTCGGGCGAGGCTCTCGACGATCGGACGCCCGCGAAGCGAAAGCGCGAACGAGACGAACAACGCAGCGTTCACGAAGACGGGGGCGAGCAACAGGCCGAGGGGATCGTTCCGGACGGCGGTGAGCGTCGTGACTCCCAGGACGAGCACGACGGGAAGCGCGAGCGACCACGGAACGCGAGCACCCTGCCGAAGCGGAACCGAGCGCCGCCGAAGCGCCGCAACGCCCACACGCAGCGCCAGAAGTCCGAGCAAGCCGGCGGCGACCCAACGCGGCTCGAAGCGCGCGAGCGCCCAGAGCACGATCAGCGGATAGGCGACCGCCAGGATCGTCGAGACGACGCCCCACACGCCGGGCCTAGGCGACGACGAGTCGATTGCAGACCAGATCGACGATGTCCCGGACGAATCGGATCCGGCGCAGATCCTGCTCCTCGACGCGAAGGCCGGTTTCCTGTTCGAGCTCGACCGCCAGATCGATGGCGTCGATGCTGTCGAGATCGAGATCGTCGATCAAATGGGAGTCGAGCTGGATCGAAGAGGGCTCGAGCTCGAAGGACTCCGCGAGGATCGCGCGAACGCGCGCGAGGACGTCTTCGCGGTCATGGGCTCGCAGTTCCGCCTGGCTCATCTCGACTCCGGGGACCGACCGGACGGGAGCCTCGAGGTCACTCGATACCGCGGCTCGACCCGATGACGCGGTACGATAGGACCGGCGATTCGGGGTGTAAACGGGTCGATCGTCCGGTCGGGCGCCGGGCCGATGGAGCGAAAGACGTCTCGTGTCGGTCTCACGAACGATCGGAGAACGCGCTTCTCGCATTCGCAGTTCGCTCGCGCGGCGGGCGGAGCGGATCGCACGCATCGCCGGATCGGGCTTCCTCTTCAGTCTCTTCGGAATCGGCGCGATCGTCCTGGCCGCCGCGCTCCTGCCTGCGGCCCGTCTGCGGGCCCGTGCCGGAGGTTCCGCGGACCTCGTCGCGCAGCGCTGGATCTCGCGTGCGTTCGCGCTCTTCATCGAGATCGGCCGACGGATCCACATCTGGGACTTCGAGGTCAGCGGCTTCGATCGACTCTCCCGTCGGGGCCAGCTGATCGTCGCCAATCATCCCACCCTGATCGACGTCGTATTGCTGCTCGCTCGAATTCCCCAATGCGACTGCGTCGTGAAGCGGGCCGCCTGGCGCAATCCCGCCCTCGCCGGCATCGTGCGCGCCGCGGGATACGTCCCGAACGACGACGGCAGCGCGATGATGGACGCCTGCGTGGCTCGGCTGCGGGCCGGACGCTCCCTGCTCCTCTTTCCGGAGGGCTCACGGTCGCCCGAAGACGGATTCCGGAGATTCGAACGCGGCGCCGCCCACGTCGCGATCCGTACGGGAATGCCTCTGATCCCCGTCTACATCGAGTGTCGTCCGCCTGCCCTCAAGAAGGGACAACCCTGGTACGCGCTGCCGAACGCCCGAATGCGCTTCCGACTCCGCGCGGGCGAGCCGATCGACGTCGGCGCTCTGATCGACGAGAACATGCCGACGCGAATCTCGGCTCGCCGCGTCAACGCCGCCATCCTGGAGTATTTCGAGAGCGAAAGACTCGCAGCGGATCGCGCACGATCGGGCGCCTGATCCCGAACCGGTCCCGATCGCTGGCAACGACCGGGCGGTGGCGCCATCTTCTCGCTGCGCGCGAACCGCCCTCTCCGGCGTTCGGGGCATCCGGCCCGAACCCGACGTCTCGGCGACTGCATCCGAACGCATTCGCAACCCAAGGAGTTCCCATGCCCCGTCGCAGCTTCGCTTCGTCCTGTCTGCATCCGCTCGCTCTCGCCGTCGCATTCGTCCTCGCGGCGGCACCGACCGCTCGGGCAGCGGATCAGATCCTCGACCTCCTGGTCGCCGACGCGAAATCGAGCTCGCACGGCCAGGCGCTGATCGACATTCCGTTCTTCATGGCCGGCGAGCCGCATCCGTCCGTCGCGCGGAAGCTCGGCAGTTGGCCGACCAACCAGCGAACGAATGCCTTCGGAAAGGCAAAGACGGATGCATGCCACCGCGTCTTCGTCTCGGCGATCCGATCGCTCCAGCAGCGTGCCCAGGCCGAGGGTGGCGATGCGATCATCGACGTCCGCTCGAATACGAAGAACCAGATCTTCGAGAGCGCCACGGAGTACCGCTGCGCCGCCGGAGCCGTCGTCGCCAACGTCGCGCTGACCGGCACGATCGTGAAGCTCGGCAAGGATTGACCGGCTGCCGGCAGACCGAAGTCAGCTGCCGTCCTCGGTCGCCGCGGAAGCTTCGCCGTCCAGCTCCGGGCGCGACGGGAGCACCGCATCGTCGCAGCGGTAGAGGGTCGCCTCCGTCTCCGCGCAGGTCGACATCGGACTCGTGATCCGCTTCGTCGACGCCACGTTCGCGCCGTATTCGCACGCGATCCTCCGAATCGCGGAGCGAACGCTCGAGGTATCACAACGGCTGGTCAGCGTGAAGCCCGTATCCTGGAGCACGAGCACGTTCGAGACCACGCACTGCTGCAGCACCGGAGCCGTCGGAGCGAAGAAGCGAACTTCGCATTCCCGATCCGATCGCGGGGCCATCGGCTGCGAGAGGACGACCTTTTCGTAGATCGACATCGACGTGCAGGACAGACACGTCGCCGCGACCATTCCCAGCATTCCCACTCCTCTCGTCGAAGTGCGCATGGCTATGCGCCTCCGACGAGCGCGCGTACGGCACGGTCGATCACGTCGCGATGGCTGTCTCCGAGCGCTCCCAGCGAGTCCTGGGTCGATTCACCGAATGCGACGCTCTCACCCGTCTCCGCATCGAAGACCTCGAGCGTCATGCGGACGAAATAGACGCGAATGTCCCAGCTCCAGTTGTCCGTGTACTCGAGGCGCCACGGAATTCGGGGGTCGCATTTCCCCTGATCTGCAGCCACGGCGCTCTGGCCTTCCTTCTGGAGGGCATCGACCACTTGCGCGGAGAGATTGCGCTCATCCTTCGGATGCTGCTCGACGCAGATCATGCCGCGCTGGACCTCGCTCGGGAGCGGAC
>CAUJGH010000032.1 GCA_963169575.1 Myxococcota bacterium
CCAGATCAAGTACGGATCAAAGAGCGATCAGCTCCATGAACTCTGGCAGGATCCATTTGGCCTCTATGTCACCTTGCTTCTCGGCATCAATCCTGATGCGGGATTCTTCGTCGCAGCAGATCCCGTAATTCATAGCCCGACGCGATTCTTTATCTCTCTGGAGTTCAAGCAAACAGAGGTTGAAGAAATCTTGAGGTCGGGATGGCATGCATGGGAGCGCGAACGGCGATTGACACCTTCTGCGTACGAGCCCGCTGAAGTTCTTGTCGGCGGAACGGCGTCATCCTTCCTGCGATATGTCCAATTCGAGAGGGAGTGCCTTGGGGAGGACCAGGGGCATCGCCAGTTGATTGCCGAGAAATTTCCTCCCGCGCTCTTCGCATCTGCTGTTGACCCGAGAGATCGCGGGCCGATGCCAAATCATATTCACGAACTTGTCCGAGAGTTCGAAATGTCCGAGTCCGACGTCCTGGACCTTATCGCGGGCGCGCGTCGGCTGAAGATGGCCGTACGTGGCTGGGTGGCCGAGAGCCACCTGGTTAGAAGACTTCAAGCGGTCGAGGGGGTCACCGAATGTCGACGCATCGACGACGAAGGCGGGCCTGATGTCGAACTCCGCTATAGAAACAGTCGGACGATTACAATCGAGTGCAAGAACGTCCTCAGGAAGCGGATGGCCGACGGAACCATTCGATTGGACTTTCAGAGAACACGCGCATCAACAAGCGATCGATGCTCTCGCTACTACTCGGCTCAGGATTTCGATGTCGTGGCAGCTTGCGTTCATGCTGTGACAGAGCGATGGGACTATCGCCTGGTGCGCACAGTCGAATTGGAATCGCACCCAGTGTGCGCTGGAAAACTCAGTCAGAACGTTCGATTGGATCAACGCTGGTCGTCTTCAATCGAGAATGTTCTGGGTCGCGTTGCAAGTTCCTGATCGGCACCAGTTGCACTGAAGCTGGCTCGAGTCGGCCGAATTCATCTGATTGCAGGTTCGCTCGCTAGGGTGGCCTGAATCTTCGGGGTCGCCTTCTGACCTTGACCACGCTTTGCTTTCGTGTTTTCATCGCCTGAATTCGGTCCCGCGGAGTAGAGTCATGCCGGCGAAGAGCGCGCCTCGTCTGGGAAGTGGCGGCGTGAAGCCCACGGTCATCAGTCTTTTTAGTGGAGTTGGAGGCCTGGACCTCGGATTCGAGGCGGCGGGATTCCGAACCGCAGTTGCGCTTGAGATGGACCGCGTCTGCTGCCAGACGATGCGCTTGAACCGCGACTGGCCAGTGATCGAGTCCGACATCCACTCGGTTGCATCGAGCGATCTGCTTGGCGTGGCGGGGCTACGCCCGAAAGAAGCGGACATCCTCATCGGCGGTCCGCCTTGCCAACCGTTCTCAAAGGCTGGTTACTGGGCCACCGGCGATTCGAAGCGTCTGGATGATCCCAGGGCCGATACGTTAACGGCGTTTCTTCGAGTTCTTCGGGACACGAAGCCCAAGGCGTTTCTGCTCGAGAACGTTCGAGGTCTTGCATTCTCCGGCAAGGACGAAGGCCTAAGACACCTCCTGGCTGGGATCGAAGAGGTGAACCGAACGGCGCGGACGAACTACAAGCCCGAGTGGAAGACTCTCAACGCCGCGGACTTTGGCGTCCCCCAGGTTCGAGAACGAGTCTTTTTGATCGGGAGCCGAGACGGAACCGCATTTAAATTTCCCACTCCCAACTATTCAGCGGGCGACGGATCGGCGCTCTTTCCCCTTGATCGACACCGCACCGCGTGGGATGCACTCGGAGATCTTCCAGAGCACGACGATGACCCCTCCCTGATTGTTCGAGGAAAATGGGGAGATCTGCTGCCATCGATTCCGGAAGGTGAGAACTACCTTTTTCATACTAATCGCGGAGGCGGCCTACCTCTGTTTGGATGGAGGCGTCGGTTTTGGAGCTTCTTGCTCAAGATCGCCAAGTCCAAACCATCTTGGACGATCCAGGCGCAGCCAGGCCCCAATACTGGCCCTTTCCATTGGAGCAATCGTCGCCTGAGCGCAAAAGAGCTTTGTCGACTCCAAACCATGCCGGACGGGATCAAATTCGACTGCAGCCGATCCGACATCCAACGAATGCTCGGTAATGCAGTGCCGTCATTACTCGCCGAGGTGCTCGCCCGAGAGATTCGCGCCCAGCTACTCGGCCAGCCGGTCCAAATCGGAGGGCTCAAGCTGCTTCCCCCAGATCGTGGAACGCCGCCGAGCCCCGTACGAGTCCGACCCGTCCCCAGAAAGTATCTCGCGCTCGCCGGAGATCATTCTGCGCATCCTGGGACGGGACAAGGGTACGGCAGCAGATCCAAGCAGGGTCTCCGTTAAAAGGCGCAGCACCGGAAGACAGAGACCGCGGCCTCCAGATACTCGACTCGAAGGAGAGCTTCTCGACGGAATACTCAGGAAGTCCAGACGACCGATTTAGCAAGGCGACTTCTGCACTGAAATGCTGGCATAACGCATGATCTCTCAACCGATATACGCGCCAGATTGACGCTCTGAGTTGAAAACATGAGTCTGACAAGCGAAGTCAAAAAACTCATCGCAGCAGAGATGCAGCCACTTTCGCGAGGTCACCAGCTCGAGGAACTCAGCACCTCCTACGAGCGAATGAAAAATGCCGGCATCGCCAAGGCGCCTGAATGCGATCTGCCGCAGGTCGATACCATCGAACGAGACGTCATTCGAGCAACCAGTCCAGAAGGTTCGGAAGCGAATCCTTGTAGCAGAGCTTCTCAGCGCATTACGAGTCGTGACAGCGGACGCTCAGTTGGGGCTCCGAGGGATCGGTGCGGACATCGCAGAACCAACGCACGAACTCAAACCCAAGGAGAGAAGGCGATGACCCAGAAGCTCACCCGCAACCTGAGCGATCCGCGATGGCGCGAATTCTGGAAGGGCGTCGACGCGGCAGCTGCCCGCGCCCCAAAGCTCCACTTTCAGGAAAAGTCCAAGGCGAGCGACGAGCCGAAGCAATCAGCGCGGTCGAAGGTCTCGAGTAAATCGAAGTCCGGATGATCGTCGCGTCGTAGCTGCCGATCCGGAATTGGATCTCGGCTCCAAGAGCCGATCTCGAGAATCCGCTCGGCCGGCGGCCGGAAAAACAGGCAGTCGGCGCTCATGCATCGCCTCCGGTCGCCGCCCCGATCCGTGCAATCAATAGCCTCCCACTCCTCCCCCCCTCGACACACCTCCGACACCGCCACGTCGTCACCCGCCTCCGCGCCATCCGCGTCGCCTGACAGACCGGGCACCGGTGCTCCCACCGCTTCCTCCCCGCCATCTCCGCCCGCAGCGCCGCCGGCATCTCCGCCTCCGGGATCCGGACCCGCGGCGCATAACCCGCCGCCTCCATGAACGCGCGCCACTCCGGCCCATGCGGTCGAATGCCCGCCACCCCGCTCCGGCGCGCGCCCTCTTCCGAGCGCCAGCGCGCATCTCGACGCGAACGCTCGCCTGGACGCGAGAGCCGAGACAGCCGCGAGAGTCCCGCGCGAACCTTCGCGAGCGCTCCCGCCGACGCCTTCTCGCTGCTCGGAGCCTCCGGCGCGGAGCGGGGATCGGAAGAACGCCCTGCCCCGGAACAGGTGAGATGCACCGCCGCGTGCGCCGCCTCATGACAGAGCACCTCGTCGAGGAGCGCGCGAACGGACGGATCGAAGAGCCAGGCAGCGATCGTGATCTGGTGGCTGGAGGCGCGGTAGCTCCCGAGCGAGCGGCGCATTCGGCTGCTCGCGCGCAGGCCGATGCTCTTCGCGAGCAGCGGCGTCTGCCAGAGCACGGCCCAGGCTTCGAGGCGGGCATGGAGCGGTTCGAGTTGTCGCGGGTCGAGCTCGGCCACGAAAATCTGGATAGCACGCCCGCATGCGCTGGCCGATCGGCAGCGCGCGAATTCCAGGGCGCGATGCGCGCGGCGCGGTTCAGCCGCGCGCAGGCTTGCGCCTGCGGGCACGCGGGCGTTCTGCGAGCTCGATCCGCAGCTCGGCTCCGAGCGCGGACGCGGCGCGGAAGAGCGTCGCGAGCGTGATGGAGGGATTGCCGGGGTCGAGCAGTCGGTCGACGGCAGCGCGGCTCGTCGCCATCCGGCGAGCCATCTCGGCCTTGGTGATGCCCTCTCGGGCCATCGACGCTTCGATCTGGAGGACGAGGACCTCCTTGATGGCGCGCGCGGCCGCCTCTTCGAAGAGGCCCTCCTCGCGCAGGAAGCTCTCGAGAGTGGGACCGCTCCGGGGGTTGACCTTCCGGGCCGGCCGACCGCGCGCCGCGCGAGCGCGCACGCGTGCGGGTTTCGCCGCCTCATTCGCCATCCGCTTCCCCTTGATCGCCGAGGCCATCTGCGAGCTCCCATTCCCGATTGCGAGCTCGCGCGAGATCGATCTCCGCGCGGGGCGTCGTTCGCGATTTCTTGACGAATCCACCGACGATGATCAGCTGACTTCCAGCAGCGAAGAAGAAGAGCCGTCCCGTCCGGCCGCTCGGGAGATTCGATCGCATTTCGTGAAGCCCCCTGCCCATCGGCCGACAATGCGGCATTCCGATCGGCCAGCGGAACTCCAGTCGCTGCAGATCGAATCCGATCGCCGCTCGATCCTCCTTGGGAAGCGTCCGAAGCCAGTCGATGACCGGCGAGTTGCCGGCCTTCGTGCGAAAGAAGCGAGCGGGAAACCGGCGCAGGTCGACTATCATGTACCATAAATGATACGCACAGGTCAATCCGATCGGCGACCCGAATCCCGATGGTCTCGGCGTGTGGATCTTCGTTCGCAGTCGACGATCGGCCTCGCTCCGTGAACAGCGGTTCCGCGGTCGACCCTGCATCGGCGGCCACTGAAGATTCGTCGAATGGCGAATCTCGGACTCGCGCGACGAAGGGACAGGCCGACACATCGATGCAGCTGCGTCGCTCTTAAGCTACTGTGCGCCCGTGCCGACTGAGCAGGAGGTTCGCCTCTATGCGCGGTTGGACGGGGTCGTGCCGTTCACGCGGTGGTACCGCGGGCTGCGAGACGAGTCGATCTCGAGGCGGATCCGGGAGCGGCTGGCGAGGGTCCGCGCGGGATACTTCGGAGACTTCCGATCCGTCGGGCGCGGCGTTCAAGAGCTCCGGATTCCCGCCGGCCCAGGGATCCGGATCTACTTCGGCCGTCCGGAGGACTCACTCGTGCTTCTCCTCTGCGGCGGCGACAAACATACCCAGCAGCGCGACATCCGACGCGCACGCTTCTACTGGAATGAATACAGGAGTCGGTCCAATGGCTGATCTGAAACGTTGGGAAGAGATCCTCGACGAAGACCTCCAGGACCCCGCCGAAGCCGCCGCCTATCTCGACGCCTGCCTCGAAGGCGGCGATCCGAACGTCTTCCTGCTCGCCCTCCGCGACGTCGCCCGCGTGCGCGGCGGCGTCGCCAAGCTCGCCGAGAACGCGTCGCTGAACCGCGAGCATCTCTACCGCATGCTCTCCGAGAACGGAAACCCCGAGCTGCGCAGCCTCGAAGCGCTGCTCGGCGCGCTCGGCTTCCGCCTGTCGATCACGCTCAAAGAAGCGAGCTGAACCCGGGACGGATATGACCCGCTGACCGAGATGCAAGATCCACGTCCGACGAGTACGCGCGATCGCGCGGCGTGAACGCGCGGACCGCTGTCGATTCCGTGATGCTCTGACTTCAGAATCTTTCTGATGGTGTGGCGCGATCGCGTTCGACTACTGGCTGTACTCGCTCGCCAAAGCAGCTGTAGGGTCCATGGGCTACGGTACGCCCGTGCCTGCTGAGCAGGAGGTTCGCCTCTACGCCCGGCTGGACGGAGTCGAGCCTTTCAGCCAATGGATCGAAGGCCTACGGGACGCTGCGACGCGTTTCAGGATTCGGGACCGGATTTCGCGAATCCGTGCCGGCAACTTCGGAGATTTCCGGTCCGTTGGCGGCGGCGTCCAGGAGCTACGGATTCCTCTGGGAGCTGGTATCCGTGTGTACTTTGGTCGCCAGAACGACTCGACCGTGATTCTGCTCTGCGGCGGGGACAAGCGCACACAAGTCCGTGACATCCGACGCGCGCAGCTCTACTGGCAGGATTTCAGGAGCAGGTCTCATGAAGCCTAAATTTCGACGCTACGAAGAGTATCTCGACGATGTCCTGAGGGACCCGGCGGAAGCCGTCGGCTACCTCGATGCCTGCCTCGAAGACTACGACCCCGAAGCGTTTCGACTCGCCCTCTGCGACGTCGTGCGAGCGCGCAACACGGTCGGCAGTCTCGCCGAGCCTTGCTCGGTCGTCTTCGATCGGATCGATCGTCTCTTCTCCGAGAACGGAAACCCCGAGCTGCGCAGCCTCGAAGCGCTGCTCGACGCGCTCGGCTTCCGCCTGTCGATCACGCTCAAAGAAGCGAGCTGATTTTTCCTCCCAACCTCAACGGAGCCCACATCCCCGCGTGCTCGACCCCTCCCGCCTCCTCGACGAAGCCGCCGCCGCAACGCACCTCTCCGACTTCGGCGATCCGACCTTCCGCGAAGGCCTCGATCGCTTCGTCGATTCCCTGAACGGCGAAGCCGCCCTCTCGCCCCTCGGCGCGGCGATGGCCGAGAATCTGATCCGCGGCGCCCTCGCGAATCGCCTTCGCATCGAGGCCTGGTATGCGGCCCATCCCGAGCTCGCGAGCGAGCGCATCGTCTCGCCGCTCGTCATCGCGGGCATGTCGCGCTCGGGAACGACCGCCCTCTCCCATCTGCTCGGCCGCGATCCGAACCTGCGCTCGCTGCTCGCCTGGGAATCGACGGAATCCATTCCGCCGCCGGAAGCGGCGAGCTATGCGAGCGATCCGCGTTTCCTCGCCGCGAAGGAGCGCGACGCCCTCGCCGAGGCCGCGATGCCGGGCTTCCGCGCGCTGCATTACGACCCGCCGGACGCGCCGATGGAATGCGTGATGCTGTTCAATCACATGTTCAACAGCAGCGCGCTCTGGACGACCTTCTTCGTCCCGACCTACATGGCCTGGACGCTCGAGGCAGATCCCGCGCCGGCCTACGCCTGGCACGAACGGCAGCTGAAGCTGCTGCAGTCGCGCCATCCCGGGCGCTGGAGCCTGAAGGCGCCGCAGCATTCGGTGACCCTCGAGGCGCTGCGGGCGCGCTACCCGGACATGAAGCTGATCGTGACCCACCGCGATCCGGCCGTCTGCGCCGCTTCGACGATGAGCCTGACGGCCTTCCTGCATGGCAATCCGAGCGCGAGGCGCCGCCCGCGCGAATCCGCCCGCTTCGTCGCGGACTTCATCGAGCGCTGCTGCACCGGCCTGCGCGAATACGCCGATCGCCATGGCGACGACGCGATGATCCACGTCCCCTATCCCGAGCTCGTCGCCGATCCGATGGGCGTCGTCCAGCGCATCGCCGCCGCCGCCGACCACGCGCTCTCGCCCGCGGCCCTCCGCGCGATCGGGCAGCAGATCGCGGAGCGGGGCCAGCATCGCTACGGGGTCCACCGCTACGCGCCCGAGGACTACGGCTTCCGGCGCGAGGAGCTCGACGAGCGGTTCGCCGGATATCGGGAGCGGTTCGGGGTCGCGCTCGAGCGCAAATGAGCGCCCCGGTCGTCTGCGATCGCAGACGGATCCGGCCCGATTGTCCGCAATCGAGGACAGGTCCGCGTTCGCAATCGCCCCCAGCTGCGATGTAGCGCAGCTCACACCTCGGAATGCGCATTGCATCCGCACGAAGCCGAATGGCCCTTCGCGCGGAGCCCCCGTGACCCTCCACTGGACCCCGATCTCGCCCTCCCGGCTCCTCTTCCGCTCCTCGATCCGCGACGATCGATTCGGCTTCCTCTTCGATTTCCCGACCCATGCCCGCTGGCGGCCCGGCGCCGCCTATCGTTCGCGCCCGAATCCGAACGATCCCGACGCCGATCTCCGCAACGCCGCCGCGCGCTGGAACGCACGCCTCTTCTCGGGCCCGAAATCCGAAGGGACGCTCCCGGCCGCGGCGACCTTCCTCGGACAGTTCGTCGCCCACGATCTCAGCTTCGATGCGCGAAAGGTCCTGCGCGCGAGCCGCGATCCCGTCCAGAACCACCGCACGCCGCGCTTCGATCTCGACAGCGTCTACGGCGCGGGCCCGATCGCGTCGCCCCAGTACTACCAGGCGGCGGACCGGCGCCTCTTCGTGATCGGCTCGAACGGCGGCGCGAAGGGCTCGCTCCCGAGCCGGCCGGAACCCGACCTGCTGCGCAGCCCCGACGCTTCGGCGGATTGGGAGTTCACGAACGCTTCCTGCCGGCGGCGTACGGCGATCATTCCCGATCCGCGCAACGACGACAACGCGATCGTCTCCCAGCTCCATCTCGCCTTCCAGCTCTTCCACAACCGGGTCGTTCGGGAGACCCGCTGCTCGTTCGAAGCCGCACAGTACGCCGTCCGACACGCCTATCATCGAATCGTCTGGCGAGATCTGATCGTTCCGGCCTGCGGCCCCGATCTGACGAACGAGCTGCTCCGGGGCGACGAGGGCAGCGCCTTCCGGCATTTCCGGCGCCGCGGGTTCGTGCCCTACGAGTTCGCGCTGGCGCTCTTCCGCTTCGGCCATTCGATGGTCGGCGAGGCCTATCATCTCAGCGACGATCTCGAGGCGCGGCGCCGCGGCGCTCCGATCCGGTTCACGCGCGAGGATCTCGCCGGGAACCGGGATCGCGACCGCATGGGCCATGCCCATCTCGATGGCGGGCGGGTTCTTCCGCCGCGCTGGACGATTCAATGGGATCGCTTTCTCCAGCCCTCGTCCCGAGCCAACGGGAGCCGCGTACCTAACGACGCGGTCGGGCTGCAGAAGGCGAGGGCGATCGATCCACGGATCTCGCCGCCGCTCGCCGGACTGCCGATCGAGGCTGAGGCAAGAGTCGAGCGGTCCCTTCCCCATCGGACGCTGCTGCGCGGCGCGGCGATCGGATTGCCGACGGGCGCCTGGGTCGCCGCCCGCGTCGTCGGCGCCCGCAACGTGCTGCCGCCCCTCGATCCGGAGGAGCCGGATCCGCTCTGGGTCTACGTGCTGCGGGAGGCCGCCGAGCGACCGGTCCCCGGCGGGCAGCTCGGCCCGGTCGCGGCGCGGCTCGTGGCAGAGGTCTGCTTCGGACTCCTGTCCAACGATCCCGTGAACGGCCTCGCCAGCGCCTCGCCGGAGCCCGTCCTCTCCCTCGGCCCGGCGCCGGGACTCGCCGATCTGATCGGGTTCGCGGGCCTTCCGATTTCGCGGGATGATTGGGCTCGGGCCGTCGAGGTCGGAGGCTAGTCGTGTCGCACCGCGCAGAGGACGAGCTCCCGGTTCTTCGCGGCCTGCCCGGCCGCCTCCGGCTGACGGGACGCATCGGCGTCGGCAGCCAGAAGACGATCTACCTCGCCCTCGACGCCGATCGCGAGGGCGAGATCGCCGTGATCTGCCTCGAGCGCCGCGTCGGCGA
>CAUJGH010000033.1 GCA_963169575.1 Myxococcota bacterium
GGCGAGCGCTACAACAAGGTCGTCGACATCTGGGCGCAGGCGACGGAGCAGATCACCACCCAGCTGCTCGAGGGCATCGCGACCGACACGGTCACCGACGCGGACGGCACGGAGCGACAGGTTCCGACGTTCAACAACGACTACATGATGGCCGACTCGGGCGCGCGCGGTTCGGCGCAGCAGATGCGACAGCTGGCCGGCATGCGCGGTCTGATGGCGAAGCCCTCGGGCGCCATCATCGAGACGCCGATCACGTCGAACTTCCGCGAAGGGCTCTCGGTCCTCCAGTACTTCATCTCGACCCACGGCGCGCGCAAGGGCCTCGCCGACACGGCGCTCAAGACGGCGAACTCGGGCTACCTGACCCGCCGCCTCGTCGACGTGTCGCAGGACGTGATCATCCGCGAGGACGATTGCGGAACGACCGACGCCCTCGAGACCAGTGCGCTGATCGAGGCGGGCGAGATCGTCGAGCCGCTGGGAGAGCGGATCCTCGGGCGCGTGGCGCTCGAGGACATCCACGACCCGGTGACGGGCGAGCTGCTCGTCGAGGGCGGCGCCGAGATCGACGAGGATCGCGTGAAGCTGATCGAGAACGCCGGCATCGAGGCGGTGAAGATCCGCTCGGTGCTGACGTGTGCGAGCACCTTCGGCGTCTGCGTCCGGTGCTATGGGCGCGATCTGTCGCGCGGCAACATGGTGAACATGGGCGAGGCCGTCGGCGTGATCGCGGCGCAGTCGATCGGCGAGCCGGGAACCCAGCTCACGATGCGCACTTTCCACATCGGTGGCGCCGCCACGAGAAGAGCAGAGCAGTCCCACGCCGAAGCGGCGAGCGAAGGCACGATCCGGCTCCACAACATCCGCACGGTCGTCGACAACGAGGGCCGGGCGACCGTGATGACGCGCAACGGCGAGGTCGGCATCGTCGATGCTTCCGGCCGCGAGCGCGAGCGTCATCCGGTGGTGTACGGCGCGACACTGCGGGTCAAGGAAGGGCAGGTCGTCCGCACGGGCGACGTGATGCTCGACTGGGATCCCTTCGCCAGCCCGATCCTCGCCGAGGTGAAGGGGACGGTCCAGTTCAAGGACATCATCGAAGGCGCCACGATGCAGGAGCAGGTGGACGACTTCACCGGCGTCTCGTCGAAGGTCATCATCGAGTCGAAGGATCCCGAGCTGCGGCCCCAGATCTCGATCGTCGAGGCCGGGGGCGACACGGAGTCGAAGTCGCTGCTGCCCGTCGGCGCCTATCTGTCGGTGGGCGAGGGCGAGGAGGTCACGGCCGGCCAGGTCATCGCGAAGATCCCGCGCGAGGCATCGAAGACGAAGGACATCACCGGCGGTCTGCCGCGCGTGGCCGAGCTCTTCGAGGCGCGCAAGCCGAAGGAGTGTGCGGTCGTCTCGGAGATCGACGGCATCGTCAGCTTCGGTCCGGATTCGCGCGGCAAGCGGCGGGTCATCGTGACGCCGGACCAGGGCGAGCCCGAGGAGTACCTGATTCCGAAGGGCAAGCACGTCTCGGTCCACGAGGGCGACCGCGTCCGCGCGGGCGAGGCCCTGATGGACGGCTCGTCGAACCCGCACGACATCCTCAAGATCAAGGGCGAGAAGGAGCTCGCGAAGTATCTCGTGGACGAGGTGCAGGAGGTCTACCGCCTGCAGGGCGTGAAGATCAACGACAAGCACATCGAGACGATCGTCCGCCAGATGATCCGCAAGGTCCGCATCACGGATCCGGGCGAGAGCGATTGGCTGATCGGCGAGCAGGTCGACAAGATCAGCTTCCGAGAGGTCGTCGCGAAGCTCGAGTCCGAGGGCCGGACGCCGCCGCGGGGCGAGACCCAGCTGCTCGGCATCACGAAAGCCTCGCTCTCGACGGAGTCGTTCATCTCGGCCGCATCCTTCCAGGAGACGACGAAGGTGCTGACCGAGGCGGCGATCTGGGGCAAGAACGACTACCTGCGCGGGCTCAAGGAGAACGTGATCATGGGTCGCCTGATCCCGGCGGGTACCGGGCTGCCCCAGTACCTGCATACGGGGATCGAGGTCGAGATGCCGGAGGGCTTCGAGATCGCGACCGCCGAGCGGGGAGACGCGACGGTCTCAGATCTGACCGCCCCGCGCGGGCTGATCATGGACGAGCCGGTCGAGCCCGGATCGAGCCTGCCGACGATGTTCGGCGAGGGCGATCTGGCGCCGGAGGGCGGGCCCTTCGACCTCTGAGGTCGTTGGATCGAAGGGGGCCGGAAGGGGCGTCTTCACCGTCTGCCCCGGCGCCCCCGGACGGACCAGCTGCCGCCCCCATCTGCTCCGGCGGATGGGGGCGGCCGCGTTTCGGAGGCCGACGGCGCATCCGACTCGGACCCTTCGGACGGGCGGATCGGGAGCAGGGCGGCGCGCCAAAGCGGCCGGGAGGCCGCACGCGCCGAGCCCTTCGATCCGGGCGAAACAGCGAGTTCCGGACGGCGCGCATCGGGCGTTGACACGACCCCGCAGGAGGCTAAGCTGCCGCCCGCTTCCAGAACCAGGGATTCCATAACCCCGCGGTTCGTTTCCGGATTCCGAAGAGAGGGCCTGAGCTTGACTCCGGTCTCTTCGTCCCCGAGAAACGCGACTCCGGGGCCGTGCTGTCTCTGATCTCCGGTCCGTGATCCAGAATCTTCGTTCGACGTCGTCGCGGTGCCCGGAGCCGAGCGGCGCTTCGCGGTCGCCCAGGCCGCCGAACGCAGCAACCGAAAGCAGCAGGAGTTTCGTCCCACCTCATGCCGACCATCCAACAGCTCGTCCGAAAGGGGCGCTCGCCGAAGGCTACGCGCTCGAAGTCCCCCGACTTGACGGCCTGCCCCCAGCGGCGCGGTGTTTGTCTGCGCGTGTTCACGGCGACCCCGAAGAAGCCGAACTCGGCTCTCCGCAAGGTCGCTCGCGTGCGCCTCACGAACGGCAACGAAGTCAATGCCTACATCGGCGGCGAAGGCCATACGCTGCAGGAACATTCGGTAGTCCTGGTGCGCGGCGGACGCGTCAAGGATCTCCCCGGTGTGCGTTACCACATCGTGCGCGGCTCCCTCGACTCGACCGGAGTCGACGGACGGAACCAGAGCCGCTCCAAGTACGGCACGAAGCGGAAGAAATAGGGAGAGGCGTAGATGCCCCGAAGACGCGAAGTACAGAAGCGCCAGACGGCGCCGGATTCGAAGCACGGCGACGTGATGCTCGGTCGCTTCATCAACGTGGTGATGCGTGACGGCAAGAAGAGCACCGCCGAGCGGATCGTCTATGGCGCCTTCGGCGAGATCGAGACGAAGATGCGCAGCGACCCGATGGCGATGTTCCGCCGGGCGCTCGAGAACATCCGGCCGCGACTCGAGGTGAAGAGCCGCCGCGTCGGTGGCGCGACCTATCAGGTTCCGGTGGAGATCTCGCCGCAGCGGGCGACCTCGCTGGCGATGCGCTGGCTGGTCCAGTACTCGGCCTCCCGGCCGGGGAAGAGCATGCGCGAGAAGCTCGCGAACGAGATCATCGACGCGGCCAATGACCGCGGCGAGAGCGTGAAGAAGCGGGAGGATACGCACCGGATGGCGGAGGCGAACAAGGCCTTCGC
>CAUJGH010000034.1 GCA_963169575.1 Myxococcota bacterium
CGCGGCTTCGACCGCTCGTTCGTGCTGCTCGGCGGCGGTCACAATCACTTCGGGAAGGATCCGAACTACAGCGCCGTGATTCCGAATGCCGGCACGGTCTATACCGAGAACGGCGAACGCGTCCCGACGCCCCAGCCATTCTATTCGACGGACTACTTCACCGATCGCGCGATCGAATTCCTGCCGAAGAAGAGCGGTGGCCAGCCGTTCTTCGGGTACCTGGCCTTCACCGCACCCCACTACCCATTGCACGCGCCGGCCGAGGACATCGCACGCTATGCGGGTCGGTACGACGCCGGCCATGAAGTCCTGCGGCGCGAGCGGCTCGCGCGGATGGAGGCGCTCGGGCTCCTCGCGAAGGGCGCCGAGCCCCATCCGCCGAGCGAGCCCGTCTCCTGGGACTCGCTCTCGCCCGAGCGCAGGCGGATCGAAGCGCGCTTGATGGAGACCCATGCCGCGATGGTCGATCGGATCGATCAGAACATCGGCCGGCTGCTCGCGGCGCTCGACGCGCGCGGCCTGCGGGAGAATACGATCATCCTCTTCTTCTCCGACAACGGTGCGGAAGGCCACCAGCTCGATCGTTCGGTGATCGCTGCCGAGCAGGGCAAGCGCCTGCTCGCGAGCGGTGACAACCGGCTCGAATCGATCGGCTCGGCGAGCTCCTACATCTGGTATGGGCCGAACTGGGCCGAGGCGGCGACGGCGCCTTCGCGCCTGTACAAGTCCTTTCCGACCGAAGGCGGGACGCGCGTCCCCGCGTTCTTGTGGAATCCGGGCCGGGTACGGAGCGGGATCTCCGGGCAGTACGTCTCGGTGCGCGACGTTTTGCCGACCCTGCTCGACTACGCCGGGGTTCCGGTCGAACGGCAGGTCGGGGGCAGGCGGGTCCTCGATCCGGAGGGGCGCTCGATTCGCGCATGGGTCGAGGACGCGGCCCGCGAGCCCGGGATCGACGGCATCGTCGCGAACGGCGAGATGTTCGGTCGTCTGTACGCGCAGCAGGGGCGGATGAAGGCCGTGTTGATCCCGCCGCCGACCGGCCCCGGAGTCTGGCAGCTCTACGATGTCGTCGCGGATCCGGGCGAGGTTCGCGATCTCGCTGCCGCGCAGCCGGAGGTGCTGGCCCGGCTCGAGGCGCAGTGGCAGCGTTATGCCAGGGAAAAGGGTGTCGTGGTGCCGACGATTCCGGGGAACTGAGCCGACGGACGGACCGCGATCGGGATCCGGATCGACCGAAGGGAGCAGTCGCTGCCGCGCCTGTGCCCGGAGCGTGGATAGGAGACGTCGAGGCATGTGCAGCATGGCATTGCGGGCCCGGTCGATTCTCCGTCTCGCCGTCTTCGCTTGCTTCGTCGTCCTCGGCTGCGGCGCTCCCGATTCCGGCTTCCGCGACGGCTCGCCTCGCGACACGCTGCCCGACCACATCCGCCCGCTCGCAAATCTCGGTGCCGTCGCGCGGCCGGCCTGGTCGGCGGATGGAACGCGTTTCCTCTATCTCGACGCGCTCGTCGGCGACGTCTTCGAGTACGAGGTCGCAACCGGGACCTCGCGTCCCCTGACGCACCACTTTTCCCATCACGGATTCACGCGCGCCTACTATCTGGCGAACGGCGACTATCTCCTCTGCGGTCCTGCGGCCGTCGACCCCGGCGATCCCGAACGCGGGCGCTGGCGCGCCGACTTCTGGTTGCTGGGCGCGGCGCTCGACGGCCCGGCGCGTCCGTTCGGCGAGCGCTGCTTCGAGGGGCCCGCGGTCGCACGGCATTCGATGCGGATCGCCTGGGTCCGAACGGACGTTCCCGATCGCATCCTGCGCGCGCGCTCCGAGCTCTGGACGGGCATCGTCGATCCGACGGGCGAAGTTCCGCGGATCGTCGACGAGCGCAAGCTGGCCGATCGCGGCGACTTCTTCCTCGGCCTCGGGATGCTCGAGCCCCAGGATTTCCGGCCGCCGGACGAGCGCGAGCTGCTCTTCACGGCCTACGCCCATCGCGGCGGGGAGGCGATGGGCGTCGATCTCGAGACCGGCGAGATCGTGAACTACTCGCAGAGCCCCTGGTACGAGGAGATGGAGGGGGTCACGCCGGATGGCCGATTCGCGCTCGTCGAGCGCGAGTTCACGCTGCGCCTGCGGCCGTCCGGAGCGATCGATCTCTGGCTGCTGCGCCTCGACGGTAGCGGCGAATTCACGCGCATGACCCGCTTCAGCGAGTACCGCGGCTTCGGCGCGAACAATCCCGTCGTGAATCCCGATTGCCGGACGATGCTCCATGCCCTGCGCGAGACCGGCGGCGAGGAGGGCAACAGCGCCGGCCTCTTCGTCTACGACCTGGCCGCCTCGCCCGCCTCGCCCGCGGACCTCTGCGCGCCCCCTTTCACCGCGCCCGCCGCGCCCGCTGCGAAGGCTGCGCGCGCCGCCCCCGTCGCCCCCGCCCCCGCCGAGGTGCGCGCGGCGGCGACTGCGGGGCCGCCGCGTGCGAAGGGAATCCGCTAAACCTCGGCGTCCGGTCCGGCAGGCCGCCCGGATCGTCCCATCCTTCTTCCATCCCCGAGCGAGCGAGGCCTTCGATGCTGACGAAATTCGACGACTATCCGATCCACCAGACGAGCGAGCCGATCGCCGTCGTCGCGACGACCGACCGCCACGCCTACGATCGCTACTGGTTCAACGGCTATCAGGACGACGGCGAGTTCTATTTCGGCATCGGCTGCGCCGTCTACCCGAATCTCGGGATCGTCGACTGCGGCCTCTCGATCGTCCATGAGGGGCGCCAATACGCCTTCCACGGCTCACGCCGGGCAGGCGCCGAGCGCAGCGAGATCCAGGTCGGTCCCTTCACGCTCGAGATCCTCGAGCCGATGAAGAGCCTGCGCGTCACCCTCGACGACAACGAGACGGGCCTCTCTGCGAATCTGCTCTGGATCCCGCGCACCGCGAATTTCGCCGAGGGTCATCAGCGCTCCGTTCGCAATCCCCACGCCGGTTCGTTCACCCACATGGAGGCGACGCGCTTCAACCAGTTCGGCCGCTGGCAGGGTGAGATCCGCTATCCGGGCGGCGGCGTCCGGGTCGATCCCGCGCGCGTGCTCGGGACGAAGGACCGTTCCTGGGGCATCCGGCCCGTCGGTGATCCCGCACCGCCCGGCGCGCCGCCGACGAAGATGCCCCAGGTCTTCTTTCTCTGGGCGCCGCTGCATTTCGAGACCCGCTGCACGCACGCGGGCATCTTCGAGAACGAGCACGGCGTTCAGTGGCATTGGGACGGCATGCTCATGCCGGCCTACGCCGATCCGAAGGAGCTGCCGGGCGTCGAGGATCCGCGCATGGAGCCGCTCGCCGCCGTCGACCATCGGCTCGAGTTCGTGCCGGGCACCCGCCGCGCGCGCCATGCCGTCATCGGTCTCGTCGATCTCGAAGGGCGCCGGACGGAGATCGATCTCGAGCCGCTGCTGCTCTACCGCATGAAGGGCATCGGCTATTCGCATCCCGAATGGGGCCATGGAAAATGGAAGGGCGAGCTCGCGATCGGCGGCGAGTCCTGGAAAATCGAGGAAGCGGACGAGAAGGACCTTTCGAACCAGCACATCCAGCAGGTCGTGCGCGCGAAGGCGACCGGCCCGCACGGCGCCGAGCAGGGCGTCGGCGTCCTCGAGCAGATCCATCTCGGGCCGCATAAACGCTACGGCTTCACGGATTTCATGGGCCCGGCGACCGCTCAGTAGAGTTCGCGGACGAAGATCAGGACGTCGCGACCCTCGTAGACACCGAAGGTCGCGCGCGCCTCCGGGTCGTCGTCGAGAAGGCCATCCTCGTTGCCGTCGGCCGGCCAGTCGGAGCGGAGCCAGGGGAGGTTCGCGCCGCTCGCCCCCAGATCGACGCGGATGCCGATCTCGCCGGGGGCCTGTGGCGCCGCGAAGACGAGTCCGGCGTTCCCTGCGAAGAGCGGCACGTTCGCGAGCGTGGGGCTCGCGGGGAGCGTCGACGGGGTCGGCGCGAGGACGAGGGCCGAGGCCGGGATCGTGCTGCAGCTGTCGGTGTCGTCGTCGGCGAAGGCGGTGCCGTCGAAACGCTGTGTTCGGAGCCGCATCGCGAGCGGGGTCAGCTCGGAGCCGAAGGCGTTGTCGAGGCGCAGGCGCCCGAACTGGAAGCGTTTCGAGACGTCGAAGGGGATGCCCGTCCCCGTCGCCGTCCCGCCGACGCGGAAGGGGTTTTCGAGCGGGACGGTGTCGTCGGCGTCGCGGATTTCGAGCGAGAGCTCGAGCTCGGCGTCGAAGGGCTCGATCGGCGCGGCGCGCACGAGCGATAGGCCCGTGCCCGTCGAGAAGCGGAGCGTCGCGCTGCCGTCCTCGTTCGAGGCGATCTGCGGATCGAGGCTCGCATCGGGCAGGCCGGTCGCGTCGACGCCGAGCCCGGCGGCGCGATAGGTTCGCGCGGAGAGGGTCGCGTTCGAGAGGCGCAGCCAGTCGTCGACGTAGTTCGCCGTGGTCTCGCCGGCGGCGTTCACGGCCGTGACGAGCAGCTCGGTCTCGAAGCCCGCCGCATAGCCGAAGGGCTGGCCGACCCAGGTGAATGCGCCGACGGCGCATGCCGTCGCGAAGCGCGGCGCGTTCGCGGCGACCGTGAAATGGTGGGGCGCGAAGCGGCCGACGACCCCGGACTCGCTGCCGACGATCGGACCCGCGCCCAGGAAATCGCCGTCGGCCACGCTCGCGCGCAGCCGGATCGCGCCGACTTCATCGAAGGCGAAGGACTTGCCGACGAAGCGGCCGGCCGGCGAGTCCGGCGAGAAGCCCGTCGCGTTTTCGATCACGCCTTCGTCGCTCGTCCCGTTGCGTCCGCGGGCGGGCGCGACGAGGGCGGCGGACTCGAGGCGCAGGCCCTCTGGCGTCGACTCGCGGCCGAAGCTGGGCGTGAGGTCGCCCTCGGCGTCGATGGCCTCGACCGCCACGAAGAAGGAATCCCCGGCACGGGCAAAGAGCTTCCCGTCCGGGACCGCGGCGGCGGGGTTGGCGTTTCCATTCGAGTCGAGGATCTCGGCGATCCGGAGGTCGGCGGGCAGCGAGACGAAGGCGCCCGTCGAGCCGCGCACCTCGGGCGCTGCGGCGGCATCCACGACTCCGAGCGCGAGGCGGCCGGTGTCCTTGTACTGGACCGAGACGACCGCACGGCCCTTCGCGAAATGCACGATCTGCTTCGAGGCCGCCGCTTCGCTCCGTGCGATCGGTTGTTTGTCGACGAGAGGGACGAGCGGGGGCGCGCTCGGATCGGCCGCCTCCATCCAGAAGCGGAGGACCTTGTCGCCGTCGTAGGCGTCGATGACGCCGCAGGAGACGCCGCCCGAGCTGCCGCCGAGGGCGGTGAGATGGAGCGGGAACCAGGCTCCGGCGGTCGTCGTCGAGAGCGGATCGTCGATCCGGGCAGGCAGGGGGCTCGGAACGGCGTTCGCGGTCAGGACCAGGCTCGAGGGCGCGAACGAGAGCAGGCCTTCGCTGTCGTCGTCGCGGCCCGCGGCATCGTAGACGTCGACGTCGATCGGGGAGGGACCGCTCGAGTAGGTGAGAGCGAAGGTGGCTTCTCCCTGGTCGGCCGGGTCGAAGGCATAGCGGGCGAGGCCGTCGCCGGCGGTTCCCTCGGCGAAGCGGCCGTCGCCGCGGACGAGCGACCAGCTGCCCGTCCCCGTCTGCGTGTCGAGGACGATCGTGCCGCCGTAGGTCGGGACGGGATTGCCGAGTGGATCGAGGACGCGGACGCGGATGGATTCGGGCTGGCAATGGGCGGCGCTGCCGTCGTGTGCGAGAACGAAATGGACCGAGGTCGCGGCGCAGTCGTGGCGCTCCTTCATGACGGCGGCGATCCGGGTCGCATCGAGGGCGCCGGCGTAGACGCGCGCTTCGTCGAGGAAGCCCAGGAAGGCGGCGTTGCGCGTCTCCGGGACGTTGCCGATGCCGAAGTCGCGATCGTTCCGGACGAGCGTCGTTTCCGCGAAGGTCACCGACGCGACGGCCTGTGCGTCCTGGAAGAGAGCGAGACTCTTGCCGTCGAAGCGCAGGGCGACGTGCGACCAGGTCTTCAGGGGGGGCAGGGCGGTCTTGATCGCGTAGGTCCCTGCGCGCGTCACGGCGCGGCCGATCAGCGCGCCGTCCCAGGCGAAGAGACTCATCTGGGAACGGCCGCCATTCGAGGCATCGGTATTCGTTCCGATCACGTGGCGGATGCCGGCGCTCGTATGGGGCTGGATCCAGGCGGTGTAGGTCGCCGTGCTCGTCTGGTCGATGCCGGAGCCGGTGCCGAGGAAGACGCCGTCGCGATCGCCGTCGAAGCTGCCGTGGCGGCACGTCCCGGGATCGCCGTCGAGGGCGGGATCGAGGAAGGCGGTCGTCGCATCGCCGGCGGCAGTCGCGTGGCGATCGCCGCCCGAAGTGTCCCCGACTTCGCTCGGGATTCCCGACCAGCTCGCCTCGTCGAAGCGCCAATCGGCGACGGGGGATGCGCTCGTGAGGCAGACGCTGTCGACGTGCCAGAAATCCCAGGCCGGACCGTCGCGGCCGGTCATGCGGAATCGGACTCGGAATGCGGAATGGAGGGCGCCGCCGGGCAGGGCGAAGCTCGGCTGCAGGATCTCGCCGGCAGCCCCGTCTCCGGCCCAGGCGCCGAGTCGCCGCCACTGTCCGTCGCCGGCGAGATACTCGGCGAAGAAATCCTCGCCGGAGTCCGGGTCCTCGCTGAAGGCATCCGAGCCGCGACGGAGCCAGAACGCGAGCGTCGCGTCGCGCACGCCGCCGAGGTCGACGGTCTGCGACGTCACCGCGACCGTTCCGCCATGCAGGACGAGGGATTGCGTCGGCGTCTTGACGGCCTGGCCGGTCGTATGCGCCTCGCCGTAGCCGGGCGCGATGCTCCAGCCAGCGAGGCCGCCACTGAACTCCTCGCAGCGTCCGAGCGCCAGTCCGTTCGAGGGCATCGCCTCGCTGACGACGATGTCGTCGATGTGCCAATAGTCCCAGCCGATGCCGCGGTTGTCGGGCGGACCGCCGCTGCCGCGGAGCAGTCGGATGCGGAGGCGGAAGCCGGCGTGGAGGGCGGCACCGCCGAGGGTCTGATCGAGCGAGAGGATCGCGCCGGCGGTTCCGGAGCCGGGCCAGCTGCCGAGCGATTGCCAGATCCCGGATGCGTCGAGATAGTCGATGCGCAGGTCCTCGCCCGAGTCGGGACGCTCGCTGAAGGAGTCGGAGCCGCGGCGGATCCAGGCCTGGACGCGCAGCGCGGGGACGCGGGCATTCACGGCGATCGACGTCGTCGTGACCGTCGTACCGCGGACGTAGAGGGAACGCGAGGCCGAAGCCGAGGTCATCGCGTTGATGCCCGACAGGCTCGAGCTGGTCGTCGTCCACTGGCCGAAGCCGGATTCGAAGCGGTCGGAAAAGAGCACGTCACCCGAGGCGGCGAAGGCGCGCGGCGCCGGAGCGAGCGCCGCGAGGACGACCGCGAGCAGGAGCGTGCGAACGCGCGTGGAAGCGAGCGCGGACGGGCGAGGCGAGACTGCGGGACGGGGGTAGGCGGCGCCGTGCCTGCGCATCCGGAATCCGGCGAGGCCCTCGGCGACGGGCCGGTCGGCCCGGCGATGGGCACCTGTCGGGCGGAGGGACATCGGGACTCTCGCGGTCGTGGGCGCACGTCGGCGCGGGCTGTCGGCGTCTTCGACCCCGTGAGACGAGGACTTGAAGCGGCGACCCTTGCGCCGGCCGCGGATGCGATCGGCCCGGGCCGTGCGCGGGGGCCGGCCGATCCGGATTGGATGGATCGCCGCAGCAGGGCTTCGGGTCTTTCATCGAGCAGGGCGCTTGGGCGGGGCGCGGCTCGGCTCTAGACTCGGCTTTCGGAGCGTGCCGGGGCGCGCGCGACGGAAGCCGCGCAAGCAACCCGACGAGGTGTCCCGATGGCCCAGATCTCGATGAAGCGAACGCATGCGCTCGGCGCCGAGCAGGCGCGGGGCCAGATCGAGCAGCTCGCCGAGCGGATGGCGGAAAAGCTCGGCGGCGATTGGCGCTGGCAGGGCGAGCGCGTGGTCTGCGAGGCGCGAGGCGCGCGAGCCAGCGTCTTCTACGACGCGACGACGGTCTCGATCGAGGTCGATCTTCCGTTCGTGATGCGGCCGATGCGCGGGCTGCTCGAGGCGAAGCTGGAAGAGTATTTCCAGCGTTATTTCACCTGAGAGGTCGTGCAGGCGGCGGCTCGATCGCGGCGCCGTCGGCGGAGCGCCGCGTCAGACGTATTTCGCATAACGGCCTTCGCCGCGGGCGAAGATCACGAAGCCCGCGACCAGCGCGGCGGCCGCGAAGATCGCGACGGTCCCGAGGTCGTCGCCGCGCGGGGCCTCGTGCCAGATCAGCACGCTGCGGAAGGCGCCCAGCAGGCCGGCGACCGGATTCAGCATGTAGTAGTCGAGCAGTCCGGGCGGCACGATGCCCGTCTGCCCGTGCTCGCTGCGCGCGAAATAGAAGATCGGCGACAGCAACACCCAGAGGCGCAGCCCCGCGCCGACGACGTTCGCCGTGTCGCCGAAGAAGAGCCCGAGCCGCGCGACGAGAAAGCTGAGGCCGAGGGTCGCTGCGAACGCGAGCGCGAGCAGTGCCGGCAGCCAGAGGGCCTGGGCCGAGAAGCGCAGCCCGAGCAGGCCCGCCGCGACGGCGACGACGACGAGCGCCCAGAGCAGGTCGTAGAGCCGCGCGAGACAGATCGAGATCGGAATCACCGCCTTCGGGAAATCCGCCGCGAGCACCAGCCCGCGCTGACTGCGCAGACAGCCCGTCGCCTGTCCGATCGACTCCGACACGAAGCGCCAGACGACGATCCCGAGAAAGAGATGGAGCACGAAGGTTCGCGGCGAGCTCCCGGCCTGGCGAAAACCGATCCCGAAGACGAGGTAGTAGACCGCGAGGCTGGCGAGCGGATCGAGCAGGCTCCAGAGATGACCGAGCAGCTTGTCGCGGTGGCCGGCGGCGAGCTGGGTTCGGGTCAGCAGCCGGATCGTCTCGCCCCGGGCGACGACGCGCTTCAGCACGGCCCATG
>CAUJGH010000035.1 GCA_963169575.1 Myxococcota bacterium
TGGCAGTTCTGCTTGCCCTCGCGCGGCCCGTGCAGCGCGAGGAAATGGCGGGCGAGGGGAAGGATGTCCTTGCGCCGCTCGCGCAGGGGCGGGATCCGGATCGGGAAGACGTTGAGGCGGTAGTAGAGATCCTCCCGAAAATGTCCCGAGCGGACCTCGTCCTGGAGCACGCGATTGGTCGCCGCGACGATCCGGCAGGCGACGGGTATCGAGCGCGTCCCGCCGATGGGCCGGATCTCGCGCTCCTGCAGGACGCGCAAAAGCTTCGCCTGGAGCGCGAGCTCCATCTCGGCGATCTCGTCGAGAAAGAGCGTGCCGGCGCCGGCGGTCTCGAAGAGGCCGGGCTTGCTCCGATCGGCGCCGGTGAACGCGCCCTTCACATGGCCGAAGAGCTCGCTCTCGAGCAGCGCTTCGGGAAACGCGGCGCAGTTGATGGCGACGAAGGGCAGGGCGGCGCGTTCGCTGCGGGTATGCAGCTGGCGCGCGACGACCTCCTTGCCGGCGCCGGTCTCGCCGGTCAGCAGGACGGTCGAGGGGCTCGAGGCGGCGACGGCGACGAGCTCGGCGACTTCGCGCATGGCTTCGCTGCGCGCGACGAAGGGCGGCGGGAGGGCGTCGCTGACGTCAGCTGCGGGCGCTGCGTTCGCGTGGAATGCGGCACTTGCTGCGTTCCCCGCAATCGCTGCGTTCGCCGCACCCTCCGAATTCGCAGCGTTCACCGGGATCGGCGGCTGAGGCATGCGGGCGGCCACGCGTTCGTGTTCGGAATCCAGCGCGTCGCCGACCGCGCGCACGAAGCCCGGGCGCACCGCCTCGGGATCGAGCTGCAACACCGCTGCCGCGCCCGCCGCGATCGCAGCTTGCGAGGCCTCCACACAGGCTGGCGGTAGGCAGACCAGCACCGGAACCTCGCGCCCGATCGCAGCCGCACGCGCGACCGCAGATCCGATCGTTCCGGCGTCCTCCGCCTCGAGCAGCACGCCATCGAAGGGCACCCGCGGCAGCTTTGCCGCTTCGGCCAGATCGGGCACCCAGGTGACGTCGAGCTCGGGGGCCTCGGTGATCCCGCTCGCGGCCAGGCCGCGGCCGGATCCGATCCAGAGCAGTGAGCGAATCGTCGGCATGTACACCCTCGAGTCATCGCGCGGGCTCGGGAATTCGGGCCGCGCGTTCGCGGGGGAGGGTGGGCCGCACGGGGGATGTGCGCGCTTCAATCGGTCTCAAGTAAGTCTGGGAATTTCGTCAGGGTCGCGGGAGGCTCAGCTCGGCGACGAAGGGCCGGTCACAGGGGATCCGGAGAGCCAGGATTGGATTCCTCGAAACGGCGGAGCATGTACAGGCGTTGCGAGGTCAAGCTGGTGTCCATCTACAGTTCTCGAGCAGGCGTCCGGTTCATCAGGCTCTGGAGACATCGTGTTTGCCGACATCGAGATCGGCGGAACGATTCGAAGCGAACAGGGGCATGTGACCAGGCGCTTCTGGGTGAGCGCTTCCAAGGGCATGCTGACGATGCGCGGAATCGAAGAGGTCGAGCGTCGTTCAATCTCCTCTGGCCCGGCCCTGTGCAATCCGGTTCAAGCCGCATTGACGCCAGTAAAGGGATCTGTGGGCGCCGTGTCCTGCGGAACTTTGCGCGGCATGGGTGAGGCCGAGCGGTGCTCAAATTGGGTGAGGCTGAGGCGATCGACCTGCGTGTCGCTCGTTTGCTCGGGAGCCATCGTGGTTCTCGCTCGAGTCTGTCGTCGATGGATCGAGCGGCGGCACCGCCTGGACGTCGGCTGCAATCCCCGCCTCGGCGAGGATCGTCTCGACGCCCTGCGAAGTCGAAATCGACATCGGCACGACGTAGCGATAGGTGCCGAACTGGTCGCCCACGATCTCGACCTGCGTGACGTCGGGCAGCAGCTCGAAGAGGGCGCTCGCCCCCTGCTCGGCGCTCGGGAAGAGCGCGCTCGAGATCCGAACGAAGTAGTGGAACATCTCGCTCGCCATGGGAACACCGTCCTATCGCGGGTTGCGTCGAGCCGTCTTCGGGGGATTCATGCCCGCCAGGAGCGTCGAGATCACCTCTGCGGCGACGGATTCGAAGGCGCGCCCGAATGGCCCGCTCGCGTGGAGCTCGAGCATCACGATCCCGTGAAGTCCTGACCAGAAAACGACGTTCAGACGTCGCGGATCGCCTGCGATTCGGCCCGCATCGACCGCGGCGCGAAAGCACTCGGTGAGATTGCTCAGGTTGCTCATCAGCTGGCGATAGAGCTCGGGATGGGTCTTCGGCTCGTCCTTCCCATAGCTCCACATCAGCCGGTAGAGCTCGGGATTCGACGCGGCGTAGCGGACGTACGCCTTGCCGGCGGCCGCGATTCGCTGGACCGGATCCTCGACGCGCGTCATCGCGCGCTGGGTCAGGCTGGCGAGTCTCGAAAAGCCAGCAGCGCGGACGGCGGAGAGGATGTCTTCCTTGCTCTCGAAGTAGCGGTAGGGCGTCTGGCGGCTGCAGCCGACCTCGCTTGCGAGGCCGCGCATCGTGATCCCGTCGACACCCATTTTGGAGAAGATGCGAATGGCGGCGTCGACGAGCTGATCCCGAAACTCCTCGACCTCGTCGTCGGTGAGAAAGCGCGGCATGGTCACGAACTCCCGTTTGGCGTGACGCAGTCAACGAATGTTGACTGGAAGAAATGACGGCGTCAAATTATAAGCCGGTTGGATCGATGCAGGTGAGCCGTCGAGTCGGACTCTGGGTCTTCGGTAGTCGAGGCCTTGCGGCGCTGGATGCCCATAGCCCCATCGGTCGAGGGGCGGGTGAATGGATCGGCGGATTGGTTGGGGTCGGGGTTGGGCGATTCGCGAGGAAGGGGAAAGCGGGAGGATCAAGGTCGTTCGACTCGACCACCCGCGCCTGGTCGTCGAGCTCGTCGAGACGCCCGAGGAATTGTGGGACATTCACTCGATCGAGCTGCTCGACGACGTCTCGCTGGAAGTCGCGCGAGAATTCGTCGAGGAGTCGTTCGAGATCTTCTTTCGCTGGCTCCTCGAGCGTGAGGGGCGCGACTTGATCGACTGATTCGCTGGCCGCCGCTTGGAAACGATGGCGTCCCTTGTCGCCAGCCTTCCCCCAGGCGGCGGCCAGCCTGCAGCTGCAGTCTGGCAGGGGCACTGTCCGACCGGTTCGGTGATCGAGAGCGTGCACGAGCGGCCGCCCGATGGTCCTTCTGAGGATTGTGGGAAATGAAATTGCCGACGACCGATCTCTGGGGATCGGGGTCTTCTCCGAATCAGCGGCCGTGTTGACAACGAGGCTTGTCGTGAAGCTCAACGACTCAGTGAGAGAAGCCAATTGTCATCCATGCACCGCTGTAGTCGGATCCAGCACTGAAAGGGTCATTCGGAGGGTCTTCGAATGCGAAGCCTAACTCCAAAGGTTCAGGCCGCCATCGGAATCGGTTGCTTCACATTCGCGTGCTTACTCGTTCTGATCGCGATCCTCTGGGCTGCCATCAGATAGAGAAGCGCCTTTCGGCGCGCCTGCGCGATGCTGCAACTCTGGTGCTTCGGAAACCTTCTTGTCGCGTCGCTTCAGCTCTGCCTGTATCGCGGCAATCATGGCGATCTGATGCCGAGGGCCGGTCTTCGCGGCCCGACCGATGAACAGCTTTCCCTCGATCCACCAAGCGAGGGACTCTCGAAGGTCGGCATACGCCGCACCTTCTACTTCGCCGAGACTGCGTAAGATCACCCCTCATCGCCCTCGCGCGACTTCGAATAGGGTCGGCCCTCCCAGCGTCCGCACTCGAGTTCGACTCGCCATCGCGCGACCAGGCCGAGAGCCTCTTGAAGGTCGCTCAACGACGCGCGGTCGCTCGCGAGGTATGGATCGGTGAGCCCGATCGCCTCCCGGAGTGTGTTTTCGGTACGGAGTAGGGCAGTGCGAATGTGTTCACTATCGGTCGTCATCTCTGCTCCCTTCTGATTGGCCGCGCTCGGTCCTTTGGCCGATTGCGCGGAAATGCTGCCTCCCAGCCTCGCTTGACCACCGCGCCGCATCTGCAGAGCCGGGATCATCGATCCATTCGAGGGCTCTCACGCGCCACGACTCGTGCTCGAGTTCGACGATCTCGATGATGAAGCGGGGGAAGGTGGCGTGGATCACCTGATTTCGGTGGGACTCGAGAGACCAACCAACGATCCATGAATCGAGCACGTGCTCAATGCCTCCCTGATTGGATTTCGTCTCGACATGCTGTGAAAATGTACCCAGGGAGTCGTGAATGCCGGACGAATCTGCTGGACCCGGGCGGGGAGAGCGACTTAATGCCACTTTTTAGCACACGACGTCGCTGACGATGATAAAGTGTTGGCGCTTGTCCCGGCCGCGGCTCTCCCATTTCAAACGCAGGATCGAGACCGTCGGGAGCCGAGCAGCGATCAGAGCCGCCCCGAATCGCCTCGACTCGAGGGCGGCTCTGATCGCTTACTGAGCTCGATGCGCGATGCGAGTTGGAATGCGCGGCGCGGTACGGGCCAGCCCCATCAGGACGCGCAGCATTTCGTTCTCGAGCTCGCGGACGCTGTCGGGCCAGACATAACACTCGAGTAGCTGGGCGGTCGCGAGCGAGAGATGGCAGCCCTGCTTGCCCTCGCGCGGCCCGTGCAGCGCGAGGAAATGCCGGGATCCGGCGGGCGACGGGGAGCGAGCGTGTTGCGCCAATTGGGCGGATCTTGCGCTCCTGCAGGGCGCGCAGGGGCTTGGCTTGCAGCGCGAGCTCCATCTCGGCGATCTCGTCGAGAATGAGCGTGCCGGCGCCAGCGGTCTCGAAGAGGCCGGGCTTGCTCCAATCGGCGCCGGTGAACGCGCCCTACACCTGGCCGAAGAGCTCGCCTCGAGGAGCGCCTCGGGAAACGGCGCGCAATTGATCGCGACGGAGGGCAGGGCGGCGCGTTCGCTGCGGGTATGAAGCTGGCGCGCGACGACCTCCTTGCTGGCGCCGGTCTCGCCGCTCAGCAGGACGCTCGAGGGGCTCGAGGCGGCGACGGCGACGAGCTCGGCGACTTCGCGCATGGCTTCGCTGCGCGTGACGAAAGGCGGGGCGAGGGCGTCGCTCGCGTCGGGCGTGTGCGCCGCATCGGCCGTGTTCGCCTGGATCGCGCCGTTGGCTGCGCTCCTTGCGTTGGCTGCGCTCAGCGGGATCGGAAGGCGCGGTGCGCGCACGGCCGCGCGTTCGTGCTCCGCATCGAGCGCGTCGCCGACCGCGCGCACGAAGCCCAGGCGCACCGCCTCGGGATCGAGCAGCAACACGGCCGCGGCGCAGGCAGCCAGCACAGCTTGCGACGCCTCCGTGCCCGAAGGCGGTAAGCAGACGATCACCGGCACCCCGCGTCCGATCGCGCCTGCGCCTTCCGCTTCGAGCAAGACGCCGTCGAAAGGCACGCGCGGCAGCTTCGCAGCCTCGGCCAGATCGGACACCCAGGACACGTCGAGCTCGGGGGCCTCGGTGATCCCGCTCGCGGCCAGGCCGCGGCCGGATCGGATCCAGAGCAGGGAGCGAATCGTCGGAATCTACACTCGGGAGTGTGTGTTTAGGGCCGAGAGATCGAGCTATGCGGTCGCAGGGGAAGGCCCGGCGCGCGGGGGCCGCGCGCGCTTCAATCCGTCTCAAGAAAGTCTGGGATTCTCGTCCGGGTCGCGGGGGGCGCCGAGCTCGCCGTCATGGTCGAAGTCGATCTCCAGCGCCGATTCGATCTCCGCTTCGAGCGCGATTCCAGCCAGGACGTCGGATTCGTCCGTCCCCGTCAGGTGGGCGAACTTCGAGACGGCTTCGCGATGGGATTCGCAGCGGGTCACGCTGTGGTGGCCGAGGACGTACCACTCGCCGCGCAGCTCCTCGATGCGGAATTCGCCTTCGAGGGGGACGCAGACGCCGCCGGGCAGGACGAGGAAAGGACGTCGATACATGGGGGCTCCAAGCCCCAAGCTAGCGGGAGTCGCCGTGGAGCGCTCGCCGGAGCGCTGCCGGTCCTCCGGTCGGCGCGGGCCGCAAGTCCATAGGCTCGGTGGGATCCCAGGCCGACGCGTGGTCGCGCGCTTTCGCCGCAGCGCCTATCGCTGCCGAACTTCGACGTCGTCCCCGTTCCCGACGATGACCGCATCCGCCATCCCGAGAAAGAACCCCGTCCCGAGCACGCCCGGCCATGCGCAGATCGCCCGTTCCAGGGCCCGCGCGTCGAGGGGCGGCCGGAGCTGCGCATCGAAGATCCAGTTGCCGTTGTCGGTCGCGAGCGGGCGGCCGTCCGGGCCGGGGCGGAGCTCGCCGTCGAGGCCGAGCCGCGCGAGCTCGCGGCGGACGAGGGCGACACCGAAGGGGAGCACCTCGATCGGCAGCCGGCCGCGTTCGCCGAGCTTCTCGACGAGCTTTTCCGGGCCGACGAGGATGACGAGCTGGTCCGACGAGAGCGCGACGATCTTCTCGCGCACCATCGCCGCGCCGTAGCCCTTGATGAGGTCGAGATTCGGATCGACCTCGTCGGCGCCGTCGAAGGTGATGTCGAGGCGGGGGACTTCGTCGAGGCGGGCGAGGGGGATGCCGAGGCGGGTCGCCTGGGCGGCGGTTGCGTCGCTGGTCGGGACGCCGGTGATGCGCAGGCCCGCGGCGACGCGGCGGCCGAGGGCGTCGACGAAGGCGGCGGCGGCGCGGCCGGTGCCGAGACCGATCTGCATGCCGTCGCGGACGAATTCGAGCGCGGCTTCCGCGGCGGCGTTCGGCGGGGCGGCGGCTTGGGCTTGCGGAGTCATGCTAGGCGATCGCTCCCCGGATCCAGCGCAGGATCGTCTCCAGCGCAGACTGCGGATCGGCGCCGACGTCGATGCCGAGCATGCGGCGTCCGCGCTGCGAGAGCACGCGGAAATCGCCGACGGCCTGGGCCTCGGCGAGGCCCTCGAAATCGCCGCCGAGGCCGGGGATCTCGAGGCGCGGGCCCGGGCGCGCGGCGGCGGATTGCCAGAGCTGGAGGCCGGCGAGGCGAGCCGGGCCGCCCTTGTGGAGCTGGCCCGTCGAATGCAGATAGCGCGGGCCGAAGGAGACGGCGGTCGCGACGCGGCGCGCGGGGCCGACGGCGGCGCGGATCGCCTCGAGCGGCGCGCGCAGGGCGGGCGAGTCGGCGAGGAAGGCGTTCACGAGGAAGGCATCCCCCGGCGCGAGCGATTCGACGAGGGCCTTCACGAGACGCGCGGGATCGCCGGCGGCGGCGCGGGCGGCGGGCGCGAGGGCGGTCGCGGCGAAGAGCTTCATGCCGGCGGCCTCGAGGTCGGGGCGTTCGTCGGCGGCGCCGGATCCGCCCGAGGCGGCTGCGTCCATCCGTTCGCGCGCGGCGATCTTGGCCGACTCGACGTCGGGCTGGTCGAAGGGGTTGACGCCGAGGACGGCCCCGACGACGGCCGTCGCGAACTCCCACTGGAAGAGGGCGGCGCCGAGATCGTGGGTGTCGGCGAGGGTGAGACGGATCGTCGGATGGCCGGCCTGCTCGAGCGCGTCGAGGCGCGCCGCCCGCTGCGCCGCCGACGCATCGCCGGCGACGGCGAGATCGACGAAGACGCGGTCGTTCGCATAACAGCCCGGGTCGCCGAGCGGCTCGTCCGCGATCGGGAGGATGCCGAGGCCGCGCTTGCCCGTCGATTCGGCGACGAGCTGCTCGATCCAGCCGCCGAAGCTCGCGATCGCGGGCGAGAGCGAGAGGGTCAGCTTGTCGCAGCCGCGCTGCGCGAGGACGCCGAGGGCGAGGCCGAGGGCGACGCCGGGGTTCGCGTCGGCGGGGACGCCCGGGCCGCAATCGGCGGCCATCTTCCGCGCGCGTTCGCGCAGCCCCTCCGGATCGAGGCCCATCGCGGCCGCCGGCAGCAGGCCAAAGGGCGAGAGGGCGGAGAATCGCCCGCCGACGTCGGCGCGGCCGAGGGCGATGCCGAGGAAGCCGGCGGCGCGGGCGCGGGCTTCGAGGGCGGAGCCGGGATCGGTGATCGCGACGAAATGGCGGCTCGCGGCTTCGGCGCCGAGCTTCGCGGCGAGGCGCGCATGGATCAGCTCGAAGAGCGCGTTCGGCTCGATCGTCGAGCCGGATTTCGAGGAGACGAAAAAGAGACAGCGCTCGGCCGGGACGCGCTCGAGGAAGGATTCGATCGCGTCGGGGACGGTCGAATCGAGGACGTGGAGTCGGCGCTGACGGGCCTCGCCGCCGAAGGTCTGCCCGAGCACGTCCGGCCAGAGCGACGAGCCGCCCATGCCGAGAACGACCGCGGTATCCGCGGGATGCGAATCGATCGTTTCGCGCAGGGCCGGGCTCGCGATCGCTTCCTCGGCGGAGGCGGTCGGGAGCTCGAGCCAGCCGAGCCAGCGCGCTTCGTCGGCATTCGAGAAGAGCGCGGCGTCGCGCTGCCAGAGGCGCCGCGTCGAAGACTCGGCCTGCCAGCGGGCCTGCGTGGCCCGGACGGCTTCTGCATGCCCGCCGAGCGCGAAGCGCATGCTAGGCCTTCCGCCCGCCGAGCACCTGCTGCCGCTTCGTCTCGACCGAATGCAGCAGGGCGTCGAAGGCGTCGCTGAAGAGCGCGCAGCCCTTGGTCAGCAGGTCGTCGGTGATCGCATCGAGGGAGATGCCGAGATCGGCGAGCTCGCCGAGAACCGCGGCGGCCTCGCGGTCGAGGCGCTTGGGATCGCTGCCGAGGGCGTCGCGGACCTTGCCTTCGATGCGGAAGGCCGCGAGGGTCGCGTCGGGGAGCGTGTTGACGGTATGCCGCCCGATCAGCTCGTCGACGTAGAGCGTCTTCGGGAGGGCGGGATCCTTGGTGCCCGTGCTCGCCCAGAGCACGCGCTGCGGATCGGCGCCGGCCTGCGCGAGGGCCTGCCAGCGCGGGGCCGCGAGCGCCTCGAGAAAGCGCGCGTAGGCGACCTTCGCGTTCGCGATCGCGACCTTCGCGTTCAGCGCGGCGAAGCGCTTCTTCTGGGCGTCCGAGGCGCCCGCCGCGAGGGCCTTTTCGATCTGGGCCGAGACGCTCGCGTCGATGCGGGAGACGAAGAAGCTCGCGACGCTCGCGATGCCCGAGACGGATTCCCCGCGCGCGTGCCGCGCTTCGAGGCCGGACATGTAGGCGTCGTGGACCTTTTGATAGGCGTCGACGGCGAAGAGCAGGGTCACGTTGACGTTCAGCCCGTCGCCGATCAGCTGCTGGATCGCGGGAATGCCGGCCGGCGTCGCCGGAACCTTGATCATCAGGTTGTCGCGGCAGACGGCCTGCGCGAGGCGATGGGCTTCGGCGATCGTGCCGGCCGTATCGTTCGCGAGATGGGGCGAGACCTCGAGGGAGACGAAGCCGTCGCGCCCGCCGCTCGAATCGTAGACGGGACGGAGCACGTCGCAGCCGAGCTGGATGTCGACGACCGCGAGGCGCTCGAAGACGTCGAGGGCGTCCTTTGCGCCCTGGGCGACGAGGGCCCGGGCGGCGGCGTCGTAATCACTCGATTTCGCGATGGCCTTCTCGAAGATCGCGGGGTTCGAGGTCACCCCGCGGATGCCTTCGGCGGCCACCCAGCGACGCAGCTCGCCCGAGAGCAAGAGGTCGCGGCTGATGTTGTCGAGCCAGATCGACTGGCCGAGGGCGTGGGCCTCGAAGACGGGCGTGTTCCCGGCGGCGTTTCCGGCGCCATTACCGGAGGCGGAAGAAGCGGTGGCTGCACACATGAAGGGGCGGATCCTCGCGGGCAGAGGGGTCGGGGAGGGCGGCCGACGCGCAGTATACGGATTCGCGCATCGGAGGGGAGGGATCGCGCGCGGGGCGGCGCTCGAAAGGGCGCGGTTGCGCGCGAAAGAGAAGGGCTCGGCGCTGCGGTATGCAGCGCCGGGCCCGGGCTCGATCGCGAGGGGGAGCGCGATCGGATCGGTGAGCCTTCAGGCGGCCTCGACCGTGATCTTGCGCGGCCTTCGCGAGACGCTCTTGGGCAGGCGCAGCTCGAGGACGCCGTCCTTCATGCGCGCAGAGACTGCCGCGGCGTCGATGTCGTCCGAGAGCCGGAACTCCCGGTAGTAGCTGCCGTCGCGGTACTCGGCGTAGAGCGTCCGGTTCGCGGCGGGCGTCTGCGCCAGGCGAGCCTGCAGGGTCAGCAGGCCCTTCTCGAGCTGGACGTCGACGGTGTCTTCGCTCGCGCCGGGCATGTCGGCGTGGATCACGAAGGCATCGCGCTCTTCGAGGATGTCCACGTCGGGTCGGAACACCAGCCCCGAGCGCGGATCCTCGCTCATGAGGACCTCCTTCTCGCGCGGCTGGATCTCACGGGTTTCGGTCGTGGTCATGATAATTCTCCTCTCTCGGCTGTTGCGTGCGGATGTCGTCTTCAGCGCGTCTCGATCGCGATCTGGCGCGGGCGGGCCGCCGGCGACTTCGGGAGCACCAGCGTCAGCACGCCGTTCTTGTGGCTCGCCTTCGCCGCTTCGACGTCGATCTCGCTCGGCAGCTCGAAGGCGCGCCGGAAGCTGCCCGACTGGCGTTCGCGGCGGTGGACCGCCGTGCCCTCGCCGACCGGGTATTCGATCTTGCGCTGACCCGAGAGGGTCACCGTCGATCCCTCGATCGACACGCTGATGTCGTCGGGCGAGACGCCCGGCAGCTCGGCGGTCAGGACATAACCTTCGTCGGATTCGTGCAGGTTCACGAGCGGGTAGACCCCGCGCGTTCCCTGGAAGACACCGTCATTCGGTCGGAAGGCGGAGTGCAGATCGCGCTGCAGCTCGCTCATCAGCCCGCGCCAGGGATTCAGGGCCGAGGGTCGCGTCAGTGTGTAGGTCGCCAATGTCTCTTCCTCCTCATGGTCCGGGCTCGGGCCGGCGGCGCTGCAAGCGTTTCACTCTCGCGGCCTGGCCGGCTTCCGGGCACGGGCGATGGATTTTCACGGGATCCGGGGTGTCAACGGCGGGCCCGAAAAAAATCGGGCGGCGCGCCGCGAGGACGCGTGTCGTTCGCGGAGAAGCCGGGCCCGCGCGGGGAAGAGCGCGGCGCCGGCGGCGGGGCGCTGCTTCAGAGCTGCGCGAAGGCCTCGAAATAGCCCGGCCAGGTCTTCGAGACGCAGCCGGGATCGAGGATCACGACGCCCGGGATGCGCAGGCCCGCGAGGGCGAAGGACATGGCCATGCGGTGGTCGTCGTAGGTCGCGATTTCGCCGCCGTGGAGCGGGCGGGGCTCGATGCGCAGCCAGTCGGGGCCGGCTTCGGCGCCGGCGCCGAGCTTGCGGAGCTCGGTCTCGAGGGCGGCGAGGCGGTCGGTCTCCTTGATGCGCAGGTTCGCGACGTTGCGGATCGTCGTCGGCCCGTCTGCGAAGAGACAGACGACGGCGTAGGCGAGCACGGCGTCGGGGAAATCGTTCATGTCGATCTCTCCGAGGGAGCGCAGGCGCGGGGCGGCGCTGTCGGCCGTCGACCAAGGCGCCGCGCCCGGCGCGGGGGCGGCGGGCGCCGGTCCGACGACGGTGACGCGATCGCCTTCGCGCTCGATCCGGCAGCCCATGCGCTCCAGCAGGCCGAGGATCTTGAAATCCGCCTGCAGCGATGCGGCGGGGACGCCCGCGACCGTCACGCGTCCGCCGGCGATCGCCGCCGCGCAGAAGGGATAGGCGGCGGAGGAGGCGTCGGGCTCGATGACGTGATGCGAGGCGACATAACGTCGGCCGGCCTCGACCCAGATCCGCTCGCCCTTGCCCGTGCCGCGCCACTCGCCGCGGGCCCCGAACTGGCGCATGACGTCGAGGGTGAGATCGATGTAGGGGCGCGAGACGACGATCCCGTCGACGAAGCGGAGCTCGACGTCGCGGGCGGCGTAGGGGGCGGCCTGGAGGACGGCCGAGACGTATTGGCTCGAGCGGCGGCCGTCGATCTCGGCCGGGCCGCCGGGCAGGCCGCCGCCGAGGATGCGGACGGGCGGGCATTCGGAGCGGCCCTCGAACGCGATGCCGGCGCCGAGGGCGCGCAGAGCGGCGACGAGGTCGCTGATCGGGCGCTCGCGCATGCGGGCGTTGCCGTCGACGACGACGGGGCCGGGAGCGAGGGTCAGGGCGGCGGTCAGGAAGCGGGCGGTCGTGCCGGAATTGCCGCAGTCGAGGGGGTGATCCGGGAGGTCGAAGCGGCCGCCGCGGCCCCGGACGCGCCAGCGCTCGCCGTCGTCTTCGACCGGGATGCCGAGTGCGGCGAGGGCGCGGCGCATGACGATCGTATCGTCGGATTCGAGGCCGCCTTCGAGCAGGCTCTCGCCCTCGGCGAGGGCGGCGAGGAGCAGGACGCGGTTCGTGATGCTCTTGCTGCCGGGGACGCGGACCGAGCCGGCGAGGGCGCCGCGGGGCTCGATCGCGAGGCGCGCGGGCAGCGGGGCGCGGGGCATGGACGCGGGACTCCTGGCGGCGAAGCGGGGCGCCCGACCGTAGCACGCGCCCCGTCCGGCGACGGCCGTCCCGTTGACACCGCCCGGACCGTCGTGCAAACTCGGCCACCGGTTGGATTCCGTAGTCAAGTCGGCGAGTTAGCCCTCGTCGCGCAGGCGGCCGCAAAGGCCGCCCGGAACGCAGACCGGTATGGCGGGCGGTGCGCTGAATGCGCGCCCCGGGCGTCGTCCGGCGGCGCCCCGAAGCGCGGCCCGAGCGCCCGCGACCCGATTCGAGGCCGAGCGGGCCCCGACCAGACTCGTCGAGATCGAGCCTCGCCGAGGTCCGGTCTCGCCGAGATCAAGTGCAGAGCGCCGGGCTCGCGCCCGGAATCAAGGATGGAAATCGTCGTGTCCAGTCGTTCGAGCGGGAAGCCGTCCCGCTCGCGCTCGCCCCTGGGTGGGGGCGGAGGAACGGGGCGATCGAGAGCGCGCGTGCGGCGCGCGGGGTGGTAGTCAGTGCCGAAGGTCCTCATCTCCGATTCGCTGTCCGAGCAGGGCGTCAAGATCCTCGAGCAGTCGCCGGGCATCGAGCTGATCAACCGGCCGGGCTGCTCGCCCGCCGAGCTGCTCGCGCTGATCGCCGACGTCGATGCGCTCGTCATCCGCTCGAATACGAAGGTGACCAAGGACGTCCTCGCCGCCGCCCCGAAGCTGAAGATCGTCGGCCGTGCTGGCATCGGCGTCGACAACGTCGACATCGCGGCCGCGACGCAGCACGGCGTCGTCGTCGTCAACACGCCCGAAGGCAACAACATCACGACCGCGGAGCACGCGATCGCCCTCATCGTCTCCCTCGCGCGGCATATCCCGCAGGCCACCGCCTCGATGAAGACCGGCGCCTGGGAGAAGAAGAAGTTCGAGGGCATGGAGCTCTACAACCGCACGCTCGGCGTCCTCGGCGCCGGCAACATCGGCCGTTATGTCGTCTCCCGCGCGAAGGGCCTCGGGATGAAGGTGATCGTGCACGATCCCTATCTGACGGCCGAAGCCGCCGCGAAGCTCGAGGTCGAGCGGGTCACCCTCGACGAGATGATGGAGCGCTCCGACGTCGTGACGGTCCACGTCCCGAAGACGAAGGAGACGACCGGCATCCTCGGCCGCGCCCAGTTCGCGAAGGCGCGCCCGGGCCTGCTCGTCATCAACGCCGCCCGCGGCGGCATCGTCGACGAAGCGGCGCTGCTCGAGGCGCTCGAATCCGGCCAGGTCGGCGGTGCGGGTCTCGACGTCTTCGTCGAGGAGCCGACGCCCAAGGGCCATCCGCTCGTCTCCCATCCGAACGTCATCTGCACGCCCCATCTCGGCGCCTCGACCGAGCAGGCGCAGATCAACGTCGCGATCGCCGTCGCCGAACAGATCCGCGACTTCCTGCTGCGCAGCGAGGTCCGCAACGCGATCAACGCGCCCTCGGTCTCGCCCGAGCAGATGGAGGCCGTCGCGCCCTACCTCGAGCTCGGCGAAAAGCTCGGCAGCTTCCAGGGCCAGCTCGCGAAGGGCCGCGTCGACGTCGTCGAGGTCGAATACTCGGGCGAGGTCGCGGAGCTGAAGGTCGCGCCGATCACGATCGCGGTCTTGAAGGGGCTGCTCTCGAGCGTGCGCGAGAACGTCAACCTCGTGAACGCCTCGCACGTCGCGCAGCAGCTCGGCATCAAGGTCATCGAGAGCAAGACGACGCGGACGACGGATTTCGCGTCGGCCGTGACCGTCAAGGTCAAGGGCGTCGTCGATCGCCTGATCGCAGGCGCCGTCTTTCATGGCCGCCAGCCGCGCATCGTGCGCGTCGACGACTTCATGCTCGAGGCGATTCCGGAGGGCTGCACGCTGCTGATCCACAACCACGACCAGAGCGGCGTCGTCGGCCGCATCGGCACGCTGCTCGGCGACGCCGGCGTCAACATCTCGCGCATGCAGCTCGCCCTCAACGAAAACCGCGGCGAGGCCTGCATGCTCGTCAACGTCGACCAACACCCGAGCGACCAGGTCCTCGCCGCCCTTCGCGACGATGCCAGCATGATCGCCGTCCAGCTTCTGGAGCTCTAGAAATGACGACCGTCGTCGCCGTCGGCGCGCAGTGGGGAGATGAAGGGAAGGGCAAGATCGTCGATTGGCTCGGCCCGCGCGCCGATCTCGTCGCCCGTTTTCAAGGCGGCAACAACGCCGGCCATACGCTCGTCGTGGGCGGAGAGACGACGATCCTGCACGTCGTTCCGTCGGGCATCCTGCACGACGGGTCCGTCAACCTGATCGGCCCCGGCGTCGTCGTCGATCCCGCGATCCTGCTCGCCGAGCTCGGCAAGCTGAAGCAGCGCGGCATCCTCAAGGATCCCTCGCGCATTCGCGTCTCCGGCCGCGCCCACGTCATCCTTCCCTGGCACTGCGCCCTCGACAAGGCCCGCGAGAGCGCCCGCGGCGAAGACAAGATCGGGACCACCGGCCGCGGCATCGGCCCCTGCTACGAAGACAAGGTCGCCCGCCGCGGCATCCGCGTCGCCGACCTGCGCGAGCTCTCGACCCTGCGCGTCAAGCTCGCCGCGCTTGCCGAGCAGAAGAACTTCGAGCTGACGCGGCTGCATGCCGCCGAGGCGGTCGACGTCGATGCGCTCTACGCGCAATGCGTCGAATGGGGCCGGCAGCTCGAGCCCTACATCGACCATACGGGCCGCTTGATCGACCGCGCGCTGCGTGCCGGCAAGAACATCCTATTCGAAGGCGCACAGGGGACGTTCCTCGACATCGACCACGGGACCTATCCCTTCGTCACGTCGTCGAACTGCGTCGCCGGCGCCGTCTGCACCGGGAGCGGCGTCGGGCCGACGAAGATCGACCGCGTCATCGGCATCACGAAGGCCTATACGACCCGCGTCGGCGGCGGCCCCTTTCCGACCGAGCTCGAAGACGAGCTCGGCGAAGCGCTCCGCCAGAAGGGTGCCGAGTTCGGCGCGACGACGGGGCGGCCGCGGCGCTGCGGCTGGCTCGACGCCGTGCTGCTGCGCGAGGCCGTGACGGTCAACGGGCTGACGGACTTCGCGATCAACAAGCTCGACATCCTCTCCGGTCTACCCGAGCTCAAGATCTGCACGGCCTACGAAGTCGACGGGAAGATCACGGAAGACTTTCCGATGACCCTCGCCGAGACGGAGCGGGCGAAGCCGATCTACGAGACGCTGCCGGGCTGGCAGGAGGATCTTCGGGGCATGACGAAGATCGACCGC
>CAUJGH010000036.1 GCA_963169575.1 Myxococcota bacterium
CGGGCATTACGATACGCCCCGTCTTGAAATTTATCCAGACCCGCCGGCGACGCGTTCCCGCGGGCCGCCGGGACCCGCGACGCGCATGCGGCAGACCGGCCCGGGCCGCTCGATGCGGACCGATTCCGGCGGACCGAGGGCCGCCGATCAGCCGACCCGCCCCCCGAACGCCGCCGCCAGCCGGCGCATCCCGGCGATCCAGCGGTCGATGTCCTGGCCCTTGCGCTGGTAGTAGGTCCGGACGCTCTCGTGGGGCAGGATCAGGAACTTCTCCTCGCGCAGTCCCGCGAGCGTGATCTGCGCGAGCTCGGCCGGCTCGATGACCCCATCCCGGCCCGCGACGCCGCCCTCCTCGATCCCGGCGATCATGTTGGTCCGCACCGCCTGCGGACAGAGCGCCGAGACGCGCAGGCCGCGGTCGCCGTAGGTGATCGCGAGCCATTCGCTGAAGGCGACGGCCGCATGCTTGGTCACCGCATAAGGTGCCGACCCGATCTGCGTCAGCAGCCCCGCCGCCGAGCAGGTATTCAGCAGGTAGCCGCGGCCGCGGGCGAGCATCGAGGGAAGGACCGCATGCGCCGCGTGGACATGGGCCATCACGTTCACGTCCCAGATGCGCTGCCAATCCGCGACCTCGACCTCCGGCCCGCCGATCAGGAGGATGCCGGCATTCGAGACGAAGAGATCGATCGGCCCGGCGTCGGCCTCGACGTCCCGCACGAGCCCCTCGACCGCCTCGCGCGACGCGACGTCGACGCGGGCTGCGCGGCCGCCGACCGTCCGCGCGACCGCCTCCGCGCGCTCCCGATCGAGGTCGACGACGGTGATCCTGCGCGCGCCGGCGGCGGCGAAGGCCTCGCAGAGCGCCCGCCCGATCCCGTTGGCGCCGCCCGTGACGACGACGTTGGCTCCCGAAAGCTCCATGGCGATGGCCTCCCCGATGGCGTCTGCGCGCCAGCGTATCACCGCCCGCGCGCCGCCGTGTGTTAGCGTCCGGCGCCATGAGCTGGAAGCCCGAAGTCGACGAGATCGAGCGCCGACGCGCTCGCGCCCAGGAGATGGGCGGCAAGCAAAACCTCGAGAAGCGCCGCGAACGCGGCCTGCTCAACGTGCGCGAGCGGATCACGCGACTCGTCGATCGCGACTCGTTCAACGAGCGCGGCGGCATCGCCGGCGCGAGCAGCCTGCCCGATGGCTCCGATTTCGAACCGACGGGCGTCGTCGTCGGCACCGCGCGCATCGGCGGGCGGCCCGTCGTCGTCTGCGGCGACGACTTCACGATCCGCGGCGGCGCCTACTCCCCGGCCAGCATCAAGAAGGGCCTCTACGGCGAAGAGCTCGCCGTCGATCGCCGCATCCCCTTCGTGCGGATGCTCGAGGCGGGCGGCGCGTCGATCGCGGGCGGCACCGCCGGCGGATCCCGCGGCCGGACGGGCTACGACTGGACGGCGCCGCCGATCATGAACGTGCAGACGATGCGGACGCTGTCTTCGGTCCCGGTCGTCTGCATCGGTCTCGGCGCGGTCGCCGGCTTTCCGGCCGGCCGCCTCGTCGCCTCCCATCTCTCGATCATGACGAAGAACGATTCGCAGGTCCTGACCGGCGGCCCCGCCGTCGTCGCCCATGCGATGAAGGAATCGGTCTCGAAGGAGGAGCTCGGATCGGCAGCCGTCCATGGCCGCAACGGCATGGTCGACAACGTCGCCGACGACGAGGTCGACGCGCTGCGCCAGGCCCAGCAATTCCTGTCGTACCTGCCGAGCCATGCGGGCGAAGCGCCGCCCTTCTTCGACGTCGGCGACCTGCGGACCCGCCGCGAGCAGGCCCTGCTCGAGCTCGTTCCGCGCGAGCGCCGCCGCGCCTTCAAGATGCGCAAGCTGATCGAGGCCGTCGTCGATCAGCGCAGCTTCTTCGAGATCGGCAAGCTCTGGGGCCGCAGCCAGATCACGGGCCTCGCGCGCGTGAACGGCCATTCGATCGGCGTGATCGCGAACGATTGCCACCACGACGGCGGCTCGATGACCCGCGACGGCGCCGACAAGATCCGCCGCTTCGTCGACCTCTGCGATCTCTTCCACCTTCCGATCGCGTCCTTCGTCGACGAGCCGGGCTTTGCGATCGGGACGAAGGCCGAGCAGGAGGGAACGATCCGCGCGGGCATGGCGGCGATGTTCGCGGTGCTCCAGTCGAGCGTGCCCTGGTTCGCCTGCGTCGTGCGGCGATCCTATGGCGTCGCGCAGGGCATCCACCTCGGCTCGAAGCCGATGGTCGTCGCCTGGCCCTCGGCGATGAGCGGCGCGCTGCCCGTCGAGAGTGGCGTCGCCCTCGCCTTCCGGCGCGAGATCGAGGCGGCGCCGGATCCGGCGAAGCGGCGCGCGGAGCTCGAGGACGAGATGGCGAAGGCCCAGTCCGTGCTGCCGCGCAGCGAGGAATTCGGCGTCCACGACCTGATCGATCCGCGCGACACGCGGCCCATCCTCTGCGACTGGGTCGACGAGATCCAGACGCAGCTCGCGGCCCACGTCGCCGCCGGTCCGCCGCGCTATTCGCTGCGGCCCTGACGCTTCGGGCGACTCTCCCTGCGCTGGACCCGAGGCGACCCCGGCCGTCCGTTGCAGCCGCCTGCGCGCCTAGCGTCCCTCGAAGCGCGGCGTGCGCTTCTCCGCGAAGGCGGCGACGGCTTCCGTATAGTCGTCGGTCAATGCGCCGCGCACCATCCGATCCGCCTCGTAGCGCAGGCAGGTCTCGAGATCCGCTTCGAGGGCGCGATTCAGGTTCGCCTTCATCCAGCGCAGCGCGATCGGGGGGCCGGCCGCGATCCGGGCGGCGAGCTTCGCCGTCTCGCCTTCGAGCGCGGCGTCGGGGACGACGCGATTGAAGAGGCCGAGCTCGAGGCCGGTCTTCGCATCGACGCGCTCGGCCGTGAAGTAGATCTCGCGCGCCTTCGCCGGGCCGACGAGCCGCGTCATGAACCAGGTCCCGCCGTAATCGCCCGAGAGGCCGAGCTTCGCGAAGGACGTGACGAGGAAGGCCGACTCGGCGGCGATCCGCAGATCGCAGGCGAGCGCGATCGAGCAGGCCGCGCCCGCCGCTGCCCCGGGCAGCGCCGCGATCGTCGGCTTCGACGAGCGGTGGAGCATGCGCGGCAGCTCGTGCTCCCAGCGCAGCTGGCGCTGGCGATCCTCCATGACGGGCGGCTTGCCCTCCTTCTGCATCCGCTTGGTATCGCCGCCCGAGGAGAAGGCGCCGCCGGCCCCGGTCAGGACCAGGCAGCCGACCTCGGGATCGGTCTCGAGATCGCGGACGAGGCGGTAGAGCGCCTCCTTCATGTCCATCGTGAGGGCGTTCTTCGCCTCGGGGCGATTGAAGGTCAGGGTCGCGACGCGATCTCGGACGTGACAGAGGATTTCGGGGGTGCCGGTCTCGCGCGCGGCGCCGGCCTCGGGGGTCTGCATGGCTTCTCCTGGTCTCGTGAGCGGCGGGTCCCCGCCGGCGGCGGTCCGCTCGCCCGGGCTGCGGGGAGGCCTAACGGCCGCGGTACTTCGGCGCGCGGCCTTCGGCGCGGGCCGTCTTCATCTCGGCATAATCCTCGGTCTCGTAGATCGCGGTCATGCCCATCGCCTCCTC
>CAUJGH010000037.1 GCA_963169575.1 Myxococcota bacterium
GAGCTGGTCGAGATCGGCGGATCCTTTCGCGTGCCCGCCGTCATGGAGCGCGCCGGCGTTCGACTCCACGAGATCGGGACCACCAACCGCACCCACCTCGCGGACTACCGATCCGCCCTCGCCGCCGATCCCGCCCTCTTCCTGAAGGTCCACCGCAGCAATTTCGAACAGACCGGCTTCGTCGCCGAGGCGGACGTCGCAGCGCTCGCCGAGCTGGCCCATGCCCACGGTCTGCCCCTCGTCGAAGACCTCGGCAGCGGAACGCTCGTCGATCTCGGGGGGGCGGGCCTGCCGGACGAGGCCTTCGTCCCGTCCCGGCTCGCGCGCGGCGTCGACGTCGTCTGCTTCTCCGGGGACAAGCTGCTCGGCGGTCCCCAGGCGGGCATCCTGGTCGGACGCCGCGACCTGATCGAGGCGATGCGGCAGAACCCGCTCGCGCGCGCACTGCGGGTCGACAAGCTGACCGTCGCCGCGCTCGACGCGACGCTCGACCTGATGCTCGAGCCGGGCCGCGCCGGCGAGATCCCGATCGTCGCGGGCATCCGGGCTTCGGAGGCAGCGCTGCGCGACCGGGCGGATCGGCTTCGGGAGGCGCTCGCAGTGGTGCTGCCGCCGAGCCTCGCGCTCGAAGCGGCGGCCGGCGAAGGCGCGGTCGGCGGCGGCTCGCTCCCGGGGCTGCGGCTCGCGGGGCCGGTCGTCGTCGTGCGGGGCCCCGGACTGGCGGTCCTCGCGGACCGTCTGCGCTCGGCCCCCGTCCCCGTCGTGGGGCGCCTCTTCGACGACGCGCTCCGGCTCGACGTGCGCACCCTGGCGGATGAAGAGCTGCCTCTCGTCGTGGAAGCCTTCGTGCATGCCTTTCGTTGATCGGCCCCGAGGGTTCCGGTAGGCTCGCCCGAACCCCCAGCTGCCCCGTTCGTCATTCGAGGATCTCGCAGCGCGATCGTTCTCAATGAGGAAGGCGAACGTGATTCCTTCGACGCATTCGTCCGACGATTCGTTAGGCGCCCGCAATGCGGGCCTGCCCGGTCCGCGGCTGCTCTCCGTCGGGGGTGGCAAGGGCGGCGTCGGCAAGACCTTCGTGACGGCGAACCTCGCTGCCGCGCTCGCGCGCGCGGGCAAGCGCGTCGTCGTCGTCGACGTGGATCTCGAAGGGGCGAACCTGCATACCTGCCTCGGCGTCGCCTCGCCCCAGAAGACGCTCGCCGACTTCGTCTCCGAGCGCGAAGACGATCTCGGCAAGCTCCTGATCGATACGCCGCTCGCGAACCTCAAGCTGATCGCCGCGACCCACGGCAATCTCGCCGATGCCCAGCCGAGCCATCTGCGCCGAGTGCGATTGCTGCGCAGCCTGCGCCAGCTCGATGCGGACTTCGTGCTGCTCGATCTCGGGGCCGGCGCCCATGCGTCGGTGCTCGACTATTTCCTGGTCTCCGACGACGGCATCCTCGTCGTCCAGCCCGAGCCGACCTCCGTCGAGAATACGTACACCTTCCTGCGTGCCGCCTTCTATCGCCGCATGCGGCTCGCGATGGTCGGACATGGGGTGCGTCAGCTCGTGACGCTCGCGATGGACCAGAAGAACGAGCGCGGCATCAAGAGCCCGCTCGACCTGCTGCGCGAGATCGAAGCGACCGACGGTGCCGAGGCCCAGCGCTTCGTCGAGACGATGCGGGTCTTCCGGCCGAGGCTCGTCGTCAATGCGGTGCGGACGGCGGAGGACGTGAAGCTCGGCTTCGCGATCGCGAGCGTCTGCAAGAAGTATTTCGGCATCGAGGTCGAGTACCTCGGCTACGTCAACCATGACGAGGAGGCCCGCCGCTCGGTTTCGCTCCGGCGACCCATCGTCGACCTGCGAAGCGATACGGACGTCTCGATCTACTTGCAGCGCATCGCGCGCAAGCTCCTCGAGCCGGCGGCTTCGAGAGGATGATCGGGATGCGGGGGATCGACGAGCTCGACCACTACGAATTGCTCGAGATCGCGCGGGGCGCGACGTCCGGCGAAATCGATCGCGCCTATCGGCTGGCGCAGGAGACCTATGCCGACGGTTCGCTCGCGCTCTACTCGATCTTCGAGACGCGCGATGCCAAGGAGATCCGGGCTCGGCTCGACGAGGCCTATCGGGTGCTCGCCGATCCGGAGCTGCGCTCGACCTACGACCTCGAACATGCGATCGCGGGCGCGGAGCCCGGATCGCGATCCGACCGGGACGCGGAACCGGCTGTTGCATCCTCGGCCGCGAACGGCCTTCGCGCGCAGCCCGGAGCGACGATTTCTCCCGCTCGACTCGACGCGGCGGTCGAGATCGCGACGAGCGGTGTCTTCGAGGATGGCGCCGGGGAGTACGAGGTCGAGGACGATTCGAGCGGCGATTTCGACGGGCCGCGCCTGCGGCGGACGCGGCTCTTCCGCGGCTACGAGATCGACCAGATCGCCGACGTCACGAAGATCTCGGGGCTTCATCTGCGCAACATCGAAGACGAGAATTTCGGCGAGCTCCCGGCGGACGTCTACGTCCGGGGGTTCGTGACCGCCTACGCGCGGACGATCGGGCTCGATCCGCAATCGGTCGTCCCCGGCTACATGGCGCGGCTCCAGGAGTCGCGGCAGAAGAACCAGAAGAGCCGATTCCTCGGCCTCCGGTAGTGCCGGACGCCCGGAACGAAGACACGCCCCCGCCCCGGCGCGGCCGCGGCCGAACCTCCGGGCGGGACGCGAGCGGGGGCGAGGTCGGAGGAGCCGCCCCCGTGATGCAGCCGCCCGACGCGCTGGACGAACCGCTCGCGCCGACGGGCGGTCTCGCCTTCACGGTCGAAGAAGGCGCGGCTGGTCAGCGCGTGGACGCGGCGCTCGCCGCGCTCGCGGACGTGTCGCGCTCCCAGATCAAGCGCTGGGTCGACGAGGGGCGGGTCCTCGTGGGCGGCCGAGCGGTGCGGGCGAGCCGGCTGCTCGCGCTGGGGGAGACGATCGAGGCCCGCCCCCTCGAGCCGGTCGCCCTCTCGCTCGAGGCCGAAGCGATCCCGCTCGTCGTCCTGTTCGAGGACGAAGAGCTGATCGTCCTCGACAAGCCGGCGGGACTGGTCGTCCACCCTGCCCCTGGACATCCGAAGGGCACGCTCGTGAACGCGCTCCTCCACCATTGCCGCGGCCAGCTCGCCGGCATCGGCGGCGTCCTGCGGCCCGGCATCGTCCATCGCCTCGACCGCGGCACCTCGGGCGTGCTCGTCGCCGCCAAGACCGACCTCGCCCACCGCGGCCTGGCCGAGCAATTCGCTCTCCATTCGATCGAGCGCGTCTACCGCACCTTCGTCCGCGGCCTGCCTCGGGCGAGCGCCGGTCGCATCGATCGCCCGATCGGCCGCCATCCCGACGATCGCCAGCGCATGTCCGTCCGCACGCGAGCGGGGCGGCCGTCGGCGACCCGCTGGCGAGTCCTCGGACGCGACCGCGCGCAGGGGATCTCGGCCCTCGAGATCCAGCCCGAGACCGGCCGCACCCATCAGATTCGTGTCCATCTCGCGAGCGCCGGCCTCCCGGTCGTCGGGGACGTCGTCTATGGCCGGGCGCGCGGTGAGGAGGCGTTGCTCGGCCGGCCCGCGCTCCACGCGGCCCGCCTCGGCTTCGACCATCCGCGCAGCGGCGCGCGGCTCTGTTTCGACGCGCCGTTGCCGCCGGATCTCCAGAGCCTGGAGGATTCGCTCGCCCTCGAGACCGATGATGATGACTGAGTCCCGCGGCGGATTTCTTTGCGATCCCGTTCTCGAACAGCTCGGCGTGCACCACGGCTTCGCGGAGCGCGGCGCGCAACCTCCGGATTCCACGGTGTTTCTTCGCCAGGTCCACGGCATCCGTGCCGTTCGCGCAGAGCCGCCGCGCGGCCCGGCCCGGTCCGGGTCCAATGGCGAGCGACCGGCCGAGGCCGATGCGATCGTGTCGAAAACGCCGGGCCTCGCGGTCGGGATCGTGACGGCCGATTGCGTCCCGATCCTCGTCGCATCGGCGGACGGAGGAAGCGTCGCCGCAATCCATGCGGGCTGGCGCGGGCTCGCTGCCGGGGTCATCGAAGTCGGGATCGAGGCGACGGGGATCGCTCCGGCGCAGCTCGCCGCCGCCGTTGGACCTGCTGCCCGGGGCTGCTGTTACGAGGTCGACGAGCCCGTCGCCCGGGCACTCGCCGTGCGTTACGCGGAGCACCTTTCGGGGGTGCTCGTGCCGGGCCGGCCCGATCGGTATCAGCTCGACCTGCCGGTGCTCGCCGCCCGCATCCTCCGGGCACTCGGCCTGGTGCAGGACCGGATCGGTCTGGCCCATTGCCAATGTACGATCTGCACGCCGGGTCCCCGCTTCGAGTCCTACCGGCGGGAGGGCGCTACGGCCGGCCGGCTGCGGCATTTCATCGCTCCGATTTCATCCCTCCGGTAGAGGCGCCTTCAGCGCGCAGGGCCGGGCCGGCGCCCGGCACGATCTACCGCGAGGGTTGACAGTCGCCGGCGCAGCCGGGTAGATTGAGCCTCGCTCCCCTCGATGACGGACGGAGCCTCCCGAGCCGCTCAGGGATCGGATCGACCGACGCGCCCTCGAAAGACCTCTCGCAATCCAGTTCGCCATTCAAGCAAGGCGACACACGATCGCGGGATCTCCAAGAGGAGCCCTGAAGAGCTCTGAGAGCCTTGAGCAGCCCTGCAAGCCCAAAATCCCCGACAAGACCCCGATCAGAGCCCCGAAAAGCCATCAACTCCGAACGCAGCAACTCCGAACGTAGATTCGACGACCGAGAGGCCGTCGACGATCTCGAGAAGATGTCGACGACGGGCCGGATGAGCCCCCGGCATTCGAGACGAAGCCCGAGATAGAGGCCGAAACAGAGGCCGTGAACGAGCCGAGAGACATCGCAATCGCTCCTCCGACCACGGTCGACGGCGACTGACGAGAAGCGACAGGCGAAAAGCGAAAAGCGAGCCTCGGCGAGACGGTCCCTCGAACCTGACGATAGACGCGCGAAGCGCGACCAGAGCGAGCCGGAAGGTCCGCCCGGTCGAATCCCGGCAACCGAATTCCGACGTCCGAGCGCCTTCTCCCCCGGACGTGCCGATGGTCGATTCCGACCCGACTCCCGACCCCGGATCCATCCCGGACCCACCCCTGATTCCAACAACCCTTCGAGACCCACAGAGAGAGACCCTCGTGAGCAGTGAGCGCCTGACCGAGAGCAGCAGCAAGGACGGAGCCGGATCCGGCCCGCAGAACAACAACCGCAATCGCCGAGGGCGCGGGCGTCGCTCGCGGAGCCAGGGCGGCGGCGGCAGTGGCGGTGGCGGCGGTGGTGGCGGAGGCGGAGGCGGCGGACATCGCAGCAGCCGCGGCGACGCGCCCAAGCGCGACTATCTGCCGAGCGACGCGGAGCTCGCCGAAGAAGAAGCCGACCTCGAAAATCAGTCGGACGACCCGTCCGAGACGATCTACGTCCGCGAGCTGAAGCAGAAGACGGTGGCCGAGCTGACGAAGCTCGCCGAGTCGATGGACGTCGAGAACGCGGCGGGTCTTCGCAAGCAGGACCTGATCTTCGCGATCCTGAAGACCCAGACCGAGAATCGCGGGCGGATCTTCGCCGAGGGTGTGCTCGAGATCCTGCAGGACGGCTTCGGCTTCCTGCGCGCTCCCGATCAGAACTACCTCGCGGGTCCGGACGACATCTACGTCTCGCCTTCCCAGATCCGGCGCTTCAACCTGCGCACGGGCGATTCCGTCGAGGGCCAGACCCGCTCGCCGAAGGAAGGCGAGCGCTACTTCGCGCTGCTGAAGGTCGAGTCGATCAACTTCGAAGAGCCCCGGGCCGCGAAGCACAAGATCCTCTTCGACAACCTGACGCCGCTCTATCCGCAGGAGAAGTTCAAGCTCGAGACCAAGTCCGGCGGCATGACGACGCGCATCATCGATCTGATCGCGCCGCTCGGAAAGGGTCAGCGCGCGCTGATCACTTCGCCGCCCAAGGCCGGCAAGACGATGCTCCTCAAGGACATCGCCAACGCCATCGCCGAGGCGCATCCCGAGGTCTACCTGATCGTGCTGCTGATCGACGAGCGGCCCGAGGAAGTGACCGACATGCAGCGGACGGTGAAGGCCGAGGTCATCTCCTCGACCTTCGACGAGCCGGCGACGCGCCACGTCCAGGTCGCCGACATGGTGATCGCGAAGGCGAAGCGCCTCGTCGAGCACGGCCGCGACGTCGTGATCCTGCTCGACTCGATCACGCGTCTCGCGCGCGCCCACAACACCGTCGTTCCCCACTCGGGCAAGATCCTGTCGGGCGGTGTCGACTCGAATGCGCTCCACAAGCCGAAGCGCTTCTTCGGCGCGGCGCGCAACGTCGAAGAGGGCGGCAGCCTGACGATCGTCGGCACGGCGCTCATCGACACCGGCTCGCGCATGGACGAGGTCATCTTCGAGGAGTTCAAGGGCACCGGCAACTGCGAGATCGTGCTCGATCGCAAGCTCGCCGACCGGCGGACCTATCCCGCGATCGACATCAATCGCTCGGCGACCCGCCGCGAAGAGCTCCTCATGGACGAGAACACCCTCAACCGAATGTACATCCTGCGCAAGGTGCTCGCGCCGCTCTCGCCGGTCGACTCGATGGAGTTCCTGATGGGGAAGATCGAGAAGACGTCGACGAACGCGGAGTTCCTCGAGTCGATGAACTCCTGATCGAAGGGAACGCGAGCGTCCCGTGGCCGACTTTCTCGAGCGGATCGCCGAAGCCGAAGCGCGTTCGCGCGAGATCGAGACCCAGCTCTCCGATCCCCAGACCGCGAAGCAGTCTGGGGCGATCGAGAAGCTCGGTCGTCGACTCGGCGCGCTGCGGCCGCTGATCGAGACGGGCGGCCGCTACAAGGCCGCGGTCGCCGAGTTCGCCGACTCGAAGCGCATGCTCGAGGACGACGACCCGGAGCTGGTCGAGCTCGCGCGCTCCGAGATCGAGCGCCTCGAGGAGTCGATCGGCAAGCTCGAGCTCGAGCTGCGCATCCTGCTGACGCCCAAGGACCCGAACGACGAGAAGAACGCGATCTTCGAGATTCGCGCCGGGACCGGCGGCGACGAGGCCGCCCTCTTCGCCGCGGAGCTCTACCGCATGTACACGCGTTATGCGGAAGGCCGGCGCTGGAAGATCGAGCCGCTCTCGTACTCCGAGACCGACGGCGGCGGCCTCAAGGAGATCATCGCCAAGTTCGAGGGCCAGGACGTCTTCAGTCGCCTCAAATACGAGAAGGGCGTCCACCGCGTCCAGCGCGTGCCCGCGACCGAGAGCCAGGGCCGCATCCACACGTCGACCGTGACCGTCGCCGTCATGCCCGAGGCCGAAGAGGTCGACGTCGACATCAAGCACGAGGAGCTGCGCATCGACGTCATGCGCGCCGGCGGGCCGGGCGGCCAGAGCGTCAACACGACCGACTCCGCCGTGCGCATCACGCATCTGCCGTCGGGGCTCGTCGTGCAGTGCCAGGACGAGAAGTCGCAGCACAAGAACAAGGCCAAGGCGATGACCGTGCTGCGCAGCCGGCTGCTCGCCCTCGAGCAGGAGCGCGTCGACGCGGAGCGCTCGAGGGAGCGCCGCTCCCAGGTCGGCACCGGCGAGCGGAGCGAGAAGATCCGTACCTACAACTTCCCCCAGAGCCGCGTCACGGATCACCGCGCGGGCGTGACCCTCCACAAGCTCGACGCCGTCATGGCCGGGGATCTCGACGAGCTGCTCGACGCCGTCCACGGCCAGATCGCCGCGGCCCGGGAGAGCGGCGCCGAGATCGCCCGCCAGGACGACGACGAGTGAGCGGCGAAGCCCGCCCGGCGACGAGCGATCGCGACCGGAGCTGGACGGTGCTCGAGCTGCTGCGCTGGACGACGGACTATTTCAAGCGCGCGGGCATCGAGTCGGCGCGCCTCGACGCGGAGCTGCTCCTCGCCCATGCGCTCGAGAGCCCGCGGCTGCGCCTCTACGTCGACTACGAAAAGCCCGTGCTCCCCGATGAACGCGACCGCTTCCGGCAGCTCGTCCGAAGCCGGGCCGTCGACCGGGTCCCGGTCTCGATCCTGCTCGGCGAGCGCGAGTTCTGGTCCCTCTCGTTCAAGGTGACGCGGGACGTCCTGACCCCGCGCCCCGATACGGAAACCCTCGTCGAGGCCGCGCTCTCGAAGCTGAAAGGCCCCGGTTTCGGGCCGGCGGACCCGGGCCGGCGCGTCCGGATCCTCGATCTCGGGACCGGATCGGGGGCGATCGCCCTCGCGCTCGCCTCGGAGCTCCCGGATGCCGACCTCACGGCGAGCGATCTTTCGCAGGCCGCGCTTCAGATTGCGGCGGAAAATGCCGATCGCCTGCAGCAGAAAGAGAGAGTCCGTTTCCTGCACGGCGATCTCTTCGAGCCCGTCGCGGGCGAGCGCTTCGACCTCGTGGTGTCGAATCCGCCGTACGTCGCGAGGCGGGACGAAGGGAAGCTTCCACCCGAGCTGGCACACGAGCCCGAGATGGCGCTCTTCGCCGGCGAGGATGGACTCGACGTGATCCGGCGGCTGGTAGCCGGTGCAGGGGCGCATCTCTCGCCCGGCGGTTGGCTCTTCGTGGAGCTGTCGCCGGAGCAGGCGGTTACGGTCGAGCAGCAGTTGACCAGTGCGGGTTTCGTGGATGTGGAGCGGCGTTTCGACCTGGCCCGTCGACCGCGAGTCGTCGGGGGACGTTGGCCGGGGACAGGATCGGGCTGAACGCGAACGATCGCGGGTCAGTCGTCGCGACCGGGAGATGCGAAGCTTCCGTGCGGGGCAGGGAGACGGGAAATGGCTGCCAGATCGACTGCGAAACTGATGCGTGTCCTGAAGAGCGACGCCGCGGGCTTCTCCGACGCATGGAGGGCGATCTGCGATCGGCGTGGGGACACCGTCCTCGACGTCGAGCGCGACGTCGCGAAGATCATCGCCGACGTGCGCGCGGGCGGAGACGAGGCGCTGCTGGCCTTCGTCAAGAAATTCGACGGCGCGAAGCTCGACAAGCTCGAAGTGACCAAGGAGGAGTGGGACGAGGGCTGCGACCGCGTCGCCTCCGCCGACCGCGCCGCGATCGGCAAGGCCGCGATGCGGGTGCGCGAGTTCCACCGCAAGCGAATTCCCTCCTCCTGGGAGATGCGCGAAGAAGGCGGCGGTTACATGGGTCAGCGCGTGCGGCCGCTCGCGCGCGTCGGGCTCTATGTGCCGGGCGGCAAGGCCGTCTACCCGTCTTCGGTCGTGATGAACGCGATCCCCGCCTCCGTCGTCGAGGTCCCCGAGATCGTGATGACGACGCCGCCCGGACCGGACGGCAAGATCCGGGCCGAGGTCCTGATGGCGGCCCGCGTCGCCGGCGTCCACCGCGTCTTCAAGATGGGCGGCGCCCACGCGATCGCCGCCCTCGCCTACGGCACCGAATCGATCCCGCGCGTCGACAAGATCACCGGCCCCGGCAACGTCTGGGTCGCCACCGCCAAGAAGCAGGTCTTCGGCCAGGTCGGCATCGACAGCGAGGCCGGCCCGACCGAGGTCTGCATCGTCGCCGATCGCACGGCGACGCCCGCCTGGATCGCCGCGGACCTCATTTCCCAGGCCGAACACGACGAGCTCGCGCAGTCGATCCTCGTGACCCACGTGAAGGCGCTCGTCACGGCGGTGCAGGATCAGGTCGGGCGCCAGCTCGCGGGCCTCGACCGCGCCGCGATCGCGACCAAATCGATCAAGGCGCGCGGCGCGATCGTCCAGACGCGCAATCTCGAGGAGTCGCTGCGGGTCGCCGACGAATACGCCGCCGAGCATCTCGTGCTCGCCGTCGAGGATCCGGACAAGGCCTCGAAGACGGTGCAGAACGCAGGCGCCATCTTCCTCGGCCACTACACCCCGGTCGCCGTCGGCGACTACCTCGCCGGCCCGAATCACGTTCTCCCCACAGGGGGAACGGCGCGCTTCTTCTCTCCGCTGTCGGTGGAGGACTTCCTGAAGCGGACCAGCTTCATGAAGTTCGAGCCGCCGAAGCTGCGCGAGCTCGGCGCCGACATCGTGCGCCTCGCGAACGTCGAGGGGCTGACCGGCCATGGCGCGTCGGTGGAGCTGCGGCTACAAAAGATCCGCCGCGCCCGCCGAGAACGCGAAGCCGCGCGCGAAATCGAGCTGTAGAGCTCGAGCGACTCCGGGGCGGTTTCCCGGCCCTCGATGCGGTCCAGCAGGGACCGGTCCCGCCAAGCGGCGGGGACCGGCGGAGTTCCCATGGCGTCCCAGGAACGACAGGCAAGCGAGGCGGTCCGGTCGGGTCGCATCGCGACGATCGCGCGCAAGACCAAGGAGACCGAGATCCGGGTCCGTCTCGATCTCGACGGCTCGGGTCAGTACCGCGTTTCGACCGGCATCGCGTTCTTCGACCACATGCTCGAGTCCTTCGCCCGCCATGGTCTCTTCGATCTCGAGCTCGAGGCGAAGGGCGATCTCGCCGTCGACCTCCACCACACCGTCGAGGACGTCGGCATCGCCCTCGGCCAGGCCTTCCGCGAGGCGCTCGGCAGCGCCGTCGGGATCCGCCGCTTCGGCGCCTGTCTGCTCCCGATGGCCGAGTCGAAGGTCGAGGTCGCCGTCGACGTCTCGAACCGCCCCTATCTGGTCTACCAGCTCGAGCTCGAGAACCTTCGCATCGGGACCTTCGACGCGAGCCTGACGGAAGACTTCATGTACGCCTTCTCGCAGAGCGCCGGCCTCGATCTCCACGTCGAGAAGCGGTACGGCAAGAGTCCGCACCACTGCGTCGAGGCCGCCTTCAAGGGCGTCGCCCGTGCCCTGCGCGAGGCGGTCGCGATCGATCCGCGCGAGACGGGGCTCCCGACGGTCAAGGGGGCGCTGTAGCGCCATGCGACCGCGCATCGCGCTCGTCGACTACGGCGCCGGCAACATCCGCAGCGTCGCGAAGGCCCTCGAGCGCTCCGAGCTGACGCCTGTCGTGACCGCCGATCCGAAGGTCGTCCTCGGGGCGGACGGCGTGCTGCTGCCCGGCGTCGGCGCGTTCAAGGACGCGGTCTGCTCCCTCGAAGACGCGGGGCTCGCCGACGCGATTCGCAAGGTGACCGACCACGGCCGGCCCTATCTCGGACTCTGCTTCGGGCTCCAGCTGCTCTTCGAAGTCGGCGAGGAGCACGGCCGGACCGCGGGCCTCGGCGTCTTCCGCGGCCACGTCACGCGCTTTCCCGATCGGGTTCGCGACCCGGCCGATGCCGGCGGGCCGGCCGCGCCCGAACGGCCGCTGCGCGTGCCGCACATCGGCTGGAACGAGGTGCGTTATTCGGGGAGCCATCCGATGATCGAGCGGCTGCCGGAGCGGGACATCTACTACTTCGTGCATTCCTACCGGCCCGAGCCGACGGATCTCGAGTGCGTCGTCGGCTGGACCGATTACGGCGGGCGCTTCGCCTCGGCCGTCGCCCGCGACAACGTCTTCGCCGTGCAGTTCCATCCCGAGAAGAGCCAGGCGGCGGGCAAGCGCCTGCTCGACGCCTATCGCCAATGGCTGGAGGCGTGTTAGTGGGCGCGCGCCTTCCCTTCGACCTGATTCCCGCGATCGATCTGCTCGGCGGCCGGGCCGTGCGACTCTCGCAGGGGCGCTACGACGCAGCGACGGTCTACGACGACGATCCGGCGCGGGTCGCGGACCGCTTCGCGTCCCACGGCATCCGGCGCCTGCACGTCGTCGATCTCGACGGGGCGAAGGCGGGCCGGCCCGTGCAGGGCGATTCGATCCGGAAGATCCTCGCGGCGGCGGGCGAGATTCCGGTCCAGGTCGGCGGCGGACTGCGGACCCTCGAAGGCGTCGACGAAGCCCTCGGCTGGGGCATCGATCGCGTGATCCTCGGGACGGTCGCGCTGCGGGAGCCCGAGCTCGTGAAGCGCGCCGCCGCGAAGCATCCGGGGAAGATCGTCGTCGGCATCGACGCCCGGGACGGCAGGGTCGCCGTCGAGGGCTGGACCGAGGGCAGCGAGATCCTCGCCGTCGATCTCGGCCGCCGCTTCGAAGACGCCGGTGTCGCCGCCATCGTCTATACGGACATCGCGCGCGACGGCATGCTGACCGGACCGAACCTCGAGGCGACCGCGCGGCTCGCCGATTCGCTGCGGATCCCGGTGATCGTTTCGGGCGGCGTCGCGACGAACGCGGACGTGGTCGCCTCCGCGAAGCTCCGCGAGCGGAACATCTGCGGCGTCATCGTCGGCCGCGCGATCTACACCGGCGGCGTCGACATCGAGTCCGCGCTCCGCGCGCTCGAGGAGCTTCGTTAGTCATGCCGCTCTTCAAGCGCATCATCCCCTGCCTCGACGTCGACAAGGGCCGCGTGGTCAAGGGCGTGCAGTACGTCGACCACGTCGATGCCGGAGATCCCGTCGAGGTCGCGAAGCGCTACGACGCCCAGGAAGCCGACGAGATCACCTTCCTCGACATCACCGCCAGCCATGAAGCCCGCGGCATCCTGCTCGACATCGTGTCCCGGACGGCGGAGAGCGTCTTCATGCCGCTCTGCGTCGGCGGCGGCGTCCGCTCGCTGCAGGACGTGCGCGATCTGCTGAACGCCGGCGCGGACAAGGTCTCGATCATGACGGCGGCCATCAAGAACCCCGAGCTCGTCGAGCAGGCGGCGGCGAAGATCGGGAGCGCCAATCTCGTCCTGGCGATCGACGCGAAGCAGGTTTCGGCGCCGGGCGAGACCCCGCGCTGGGAGGTCTTCACGCATGGCGGCCGGAACCCGACCGGAATCGACGCGGTCGCGTGGGCGGCGCGCATGGCGGCCGCCGGCGCGGGCGAGATCCTGCTGACGAGCATGGACCGGGACGGAACGAAGCAGGGCTACGACCTGCCGCTGCTGCGGGCGGTGACCGATCGGGTCTCGATCCCCGTGATCGCGTCGGGCGGCGGCGGGAGCGCGGCGGATCTGGCGACCGCCCTCGACGACGGACCGGGGGGCGGCCATTGCCAGGCAGCGCTCGCGGCCTCGATCTTCCATTTCGGCGAGACGACGGTCGGCCGGGTCAAGCGGGCGCTGATCGAGCGCGGGATCGCCGTCCGGCCGCCCAGCCCGGGCAGCGACTGAGGCCGGGTGGGTCGGGATGATTTTGCCCCAGGGGGTCCCTTTCAGTCCCCCGCGGCCGTGCGCTAGGTTCCGCCCCCTTCCTGTGGCCGAACCTCTGGTTTGGATTCACGAAAACCCGCCCGCAAACTGAACGGGCAACGGAGGAGCAATCGACGAGCGTGTGGGCGCGGAACGGGAGTTCGCGCGCCACCGAGCGGGGACCCGGGGATACTGATGGACGGTGCGGCACGTCGACTCCAGAGGGAGCGAGGCGTGCGGCCGAGGTCGATCAGCTCTTCCGGATTCGTCGCATGTCGATCGCTTCCCGCGAATGCCGAGGGAATGACATGCCCGTGATCAAGATCAAGGAGAGCGAGTCCTTCGAGGGCGCGCTCAAACGATTCAAGAAGACCTGTGAGAAGGCCGGCATCCTGACCGAGCTTCGCCGCCGCGAGTACTACGACAAGCCGAGCATCCGCAAGAAGAAGAAGGAAGCGGCTGCCATCAAGCGGGCGCTGAAGAAGATGCGCCGGTCGGTGAACTAGCGAAGCCCGAACCAGCCCCCGACGAAAGGGTCGATTTGAGCCGGATCCCCGACAGCACGATTGCGGAGATCCGAGGCCGCGCCGACATCGTCGGTCTGGTCGGGCGCTATGTCGAGCTGAAGCAGGCGGGGCGGAACTGGCGCGGGCTCTGTCCGTTCCACAGCGAGAAGACGCCCTCCTTCAACGTCAATCCCGACAGGCAGATCTTCCACTGCTTCGGATGCCAGGAAGGCGGCGACGTCATCGCCTTCCTGATGAAGCATTCGGGCCTCTCGTTTCCCGAGGCCGCGCGCTCGCTCGCCGGCGAGCTGGGCATCGAGATTCCCGAAGAGCGTGATGCCGGCGAAGCCGGGCTCACGGCGCGCCTGTTCGAGGCGAACGAGATCGCCCACTCCCTCTATCGCGAGGCGCTGCGCGAGCCCGAAGGCAAGCTGGCCCGCAACTATCTCGTGTCGCGCGGCTTCGATGGCAAGCTCGCCGACGCCTACGGGATCGGATACGCGCCCGCCCGCTGGGACGCGGTCGCGACGCGCCTGCGCGAACGACGCGTCGCGGCGGAGATCGGTGTGCGCGCCGGCCTGCTGCTCGACCGCAAATCCGGCGGCGGCCATTACGATCGCCTGCGCGGCCGGCTCGTCTTCCCGATCCAGGACGTGCGCGGGCGGGTGATCGGCTTCGGCGGCCGCGCGCTCGAGGCGGACCAGGATCCGAAATACCTGAACACGCCCGAGACCCCGATCTTCCAGAAGCGCCACGGCTTCTACGGATTTCCCGACGCGCTCGAATCGATTCGCCGCGCCGGGCGGGTCGTGATCTGCGAAGGCTATTTCGATCGCATCGCCTTCGCGCGCGCCGGTGTCGGCGAAGCGCTCGCGACCTGCGGAACCGCTCTGTCGGCCGAGCACGGCGAGCAGCTGCGGCGCCGGACGCGCGAGGTCGTGCTGGTATTCGATGGCGATCGCGCCGGCCAGGCCGCGACCGAGAAGGCGCTGGCCGTCCTGCTGCCGCATGGATTGCGGGTGCGCGCCGCCCTGATCCCCGGCGGGCGCGATCCCGACGACTATCTCAACCAGGACGGGCCGGAGGCGCTGCGACGGCTGGTCGATGACGCGCCGGACGCGCTCGAGCTCTCCATTCGCAACGCGGTGCGTCACGGAATCGCGACACCGGACCAGAAGGCCGACGTCGTGGCGCAGGTCGCTCCGCTCGTGGCTCGCGTACAGGATCCGGTGTCCCGCGACGAATACGCCCGGCGGCTCGCGCTGGCGGTCCAGGCTGCCCCCGCCGCCGTCGCCGCCGTCGTCCGCGACGCGGCGAGGAGCTCGCTGCAGACGCCGCGGGTCGATGGCGAAGCGCTCGGCCTCGAGCGCACGCGGCGGGACGCCCCGGAAGAGCGGCAGCTGCGCGAGCTGGCGCGGCTCTGTCTGCAGCGGCCGCTCCTGATCGGCGACGAGATCGCGCTCCAGCTCGAGGAACTCCTGCCTCTCGGGGCCTGGAAGTCGATCATCCGGGCGATCATCGACGAGGCGCAGCAGGGCGAGCCCGCTTCGACGCCGGGGGGCGGCGTCGACGCCTTCGCGGTGGAGGCGCGGCTCGATCGGGAATCGCAGGGGCGCCTGCGGGAAATCGCCGTGGACGATACGCCGATCGACGCCACGCGATCGGCCGAGCAGGTCCTCGCCGATCTGATGGAGTGGTTCGAGCGGCGGCAGCTGGCGGCGCGCAATCAGGAGCTGACTCGACAGCTGCGCGTTTCCGACGAGGACTACGAAGATCTGCTCGCGAAAAAGGATGCGGCGCTCCGGGAGCGGCGAGCGCGCCTCGCGAGCAGCGCGAGCCGTGCGAATGGCAGCGCTCATGCAATTGAAGGCATCGATTGACGGGACCGTCCGGAGTGGCAGCGGAAGCGGGATTTCACGAGTAGATTTCTGGAGTTCAGGAGGACCCCCCCATGGCCTCGAACGCGCCCGGTTCGGAGTCGGCCGCCCCGCCGACCCCGGACGTCACGACTGCGCCCGATGCGAGCGTGATCGAAGGGACTCGTACGTCGATTCGATCGCGCGCTTCGAAGTCGATCGCTGCGAAGCCGACGCGGCTCGCGAGCATGACCCGATCGCAAGAGGCCGGAAAGCCGGATGCGATCGCTCGCAAGAGCAGCGCCCGCGCAGCGAAGGGCGCAGAGGACACCACCGCTGCAGAGCCCGCGCGGCGGGCGAAGGCGTCGAACGCTCGATCTGCACGCAAGACCGCGGGATCGGCGAACGACCGCGAAGCGAGCGTGCTCGTCCCGAGCCGCGAGCGCCCGCTCGACCGGGCTGCGCTGGTCGAGCTCGATGCCGTGAAATGGTTGATCGAGACCGGACGCGCGAAGGGCTCCGTCGATCGCGAAGACTTGCGCACCGCATTCCTCGACGGACAGCTCGGCAAGCCCCATCTCGACGGCGTGCTCTCCATATTGC
>CAUJGH010000038.1 GCA_963169575.1 Myxococcota bacterium
CGGCACTCCTCTCGACGGCGCTCTCGATCGGTCTGCTGCTCAACGTCTCGATGCGGCGCTACGTCTTCTGAGCCCGGCCTCGCGTCTCTGTGCGACGCGTCGCCTTCCAACCGTCTTCCAACCCCTCTTCCAACCCTCTTCCAACCGCCTTCCTATGGGCACTGGCTACTGGCTTCCGGGTGAGCAGGCCGATCGGGATCGATCGGCGCCTCTCAGAGCACGCCGTCGATCAGCTTGACGAAATCGCTCTTCGGGCGCGCGCCCGTCAGCTGGCTGACGACCTTGCCGTCCTTGAAGGCGAGGATCGTCGGAATCGAGCGGATGCCGAAGGCGCCCGGGGTCTGGGGCGAGTCGTCGATGTTGATCTTCACCACCTTGAGGCGATCGCCGTAGTCCTCGGCCAGCTCTTTCACGATCGGCGCGATGGCCCGGCACGGCCCGCACCATTCCGCCCAGAAATCGACCAGGACGGGGGTGGTGGACTGCAGGACCTCGCCGTCGAAGGTCGCGTCGGTCACGTCGGTGATTTTGGCCATGATTGTCGGAGTCTCCAGTGGTTCGGGTTCGCGCCGCGACAGCTTGTTCACGGCGGGGCGTCTGGCAATCTCTCGTACGCCGAACGGGGCGGGATGGTTTCGATCCCGGGCCCGCGCGCTCTTTTTATAGCAGGCCCGCGTGCCGGAACTGCGCAGGAGATTCGCTTGAAACGCGCACGAACCGGGCAGGGGCGAGCCCAGCTGCGAGCCGAGTCTGCCCGCCGGCGGCAGAGCAAAGTCGGGATCGGCGACGAGGCCGAGCCGCTCGCGCCGGGGGCGTCGGTCGCGGCGCTGCTCGGATCGCTGCCCAAGCTGCTCGCGGGCGCCGATCTGAACGCTGCGATCGAGGCCTGGGCCCGGGCCTGGCAGCGCGATCGGCTGGTCCTCTTCGGCTTCGGCGCCCATCTCATCAAGGTCGGGCTCGCGCCGATCGTCGTCGATCTGATGGAGCGCGGGGCGATCGGCGGCCTGATGATGAACGGGGCCGGCTGTGTCCATGATCTCGAGCTCGCGATGCTCGGCCGGACCAGCGAGGACGTCGGCCCCGCCCTCGATGCGGGGCGCTTCGGTGTCGCGCGGGAGACGGCCGAGCGACTCAATGCCGCGATCGCGCGCGGCCGCGCGGAAGGGCTCGGGATGGGTGCGGCGATCGGCCGCGACATCGCCGAGGCAGGCGATCCCCATGCGGGCCGCTCGGTGCTCGCGACCGCCCATCGCCTCGGACTCCCGGTCACCGTCCACGTCGCGATCGGCACCGACATCCACCACATGCATGCGAGCGCCGACGGTGCCGCCCTCGGCGAGACGAGCTACCGCGACTTCGAGACGCTCTGCGGGCTCGTGGCCCGGCTGGAGGACGGCGTCGTCCTCCACGTCGGCTCGGCCGTGATCCTGCCCGAGGTCTTCCTGAAGGCGCTCGCCGTCGCCCGCAATCTGGGCCACCGCGTCGCGCGGCTGACGACGGTGAACCTCGATTTCGTGCGCCAGTACCGGCCCGAGCGCAACATCGTCGAGCGGCCGACCCGCCTCGCCGGCCGCGGCATCTCCCTCATCGGCCACCACGAGATCCTCGTTCCCCTGCTCGCGGCAGGCGTCGTCGAGCGCCACGCCGCAGCGCCGTCGCCGACGGGGCGCGCGCGGCGCAAGGGACCGGCCGTCCGGGCCACGGCCCGGCGCCGGAGAGGCGAGCGATGATCCGCATCACGCTCGTCGAAGGGGACCTCACCGAACAACCGGTCGACGCGATCGTCAACGCCGCGAACAGCGACTTGTGGCTCGGCAGCGGGGTCGCCGGCGCGATCGCGCGGCGCGGCGGCCCGGCGATCGCGGCGGAATGCGCGGCCCACGGTCCGATCGCCGTCGGCGCGGCAGCGATCACGAGCGGGGGCGACCTGCCGGCCCGCCATGTGATCCACGCCGCCGGCATGCCTCCCGGCGGCCGCGCGACACCCGAGAGTGTGGAGAGCGCCCTGCAGTCGGCGCTCGCATGCGCGGTCGCGGTCGGGGCCCGGACCGTCGCGGTTCCGGCGATCGGCGCCGGAGTCGGCGGGCTCGCGCTCCAGCGATGCGCCGAGATCTCGATCGCGTGCGCCCGGCGGTTCGCCGAGGAGAAGGGGGGCACGGTCCCCCTCGAGGAGATCCGGTTCGTCTTGATGGGCGAGCCGGCCTACCGGGTCTTCGAGATGGTGAACGATGCCGCGAAGGTCGAGGCGCAGATGCGCCGATTGGCGGCCCGCCGCGCGCGACTTCCCGGCTCGGGCGACTAGTCGCGGCTCGGACGAATCGTCCCGGCCCGGGCGACTAGCGGCGGCGCCACGATCGGCGGCGGCCGGGGCGAGCGGGAGGCCGTTATACTGCCGCGGCTTCGCGAGGCGAGCATCCGGACCCGGCCCGCAGCGGGGGCGATGGATCGGGGAGATCGGTGTACGAGTTCCAGCAGATCGCGGCCGCGCTCTATCTCGCCGCCGGCGTCGGCGCGCTGCTCGGCCTCGTCCTGCCGGCGCCGCGCATGCTCTTCGGCGCCCGGCTCGGCCTGGCGCTCGGGGCGGTCTTCCAGGCGGCGGCCTTCGCGACGCTGCATCGCCTCGATCCCGCGCCGGCGCTCACGGATCTCGCCCAGGCCCTCTCGATCGCGACGTGGCTCGGGATCCTGTTCGGCCTCGCACTGCTGACGCGGATCCGGCTGCCGGGGTTCATGCCGGTGCTCGGCCTCGTGGCGTTTCTCGGCGCCTTCGGCGCGACGCTCTCTTCACCGGTGAGCGCTGGGGAGGCGGGTGTGGGGAGCGGCTCGATTCCCCATGCCCACGTCCTGCTTTCGAGCGCCGGGCTCGCGGCCCTCGGCCTCGCCGGCCTCGCCGGTCTCTTCTTCCTGCTCGAGCACCGCAGCTTGAAGCGTCGCCACAAGCTGGCCCGCCGCTTCCCGCTGCCCTCGCTCGAGGGGCTCGACCGGGTCAATCGCGTCGCGCTCGCCCTCGGCTTCGCCCTGCTGACCTTCGGTGTCGCGACCGGTGTGCTCTGGAACGAGGCGCGTTCGGGCCAGGCCCTGGCCGGCGGTCTCCACGAGACCTGGACCGTCGCGGCCTGGATGATCTACCTCGGACTCTTCGCCCTGCGCTTCCTCGGACGCCAGGGGGCGCGTCAGGCGGCGGCGAGCGCGCTCGCCGGATTCGCGTTCCTCGTCTTCGCCGTCGTCGGCATCGGAATCGTTTCGTGAAGGTCGTCGTCTTCGGCATGAACCACCGCACCGCGCCGGTGGAGATCCGCGAACGCTTCGCCGTCCCCGATGCAGGGAGCGTGCTGCGCAAGCTGAGCGACCGGCCCGAGATCGGCGAGGCGGTCTTGATCTCGACCTGCAATCGCGTCGAGCTCGTCGTCACGACCGCCAATCCCGACGCGGTGCAGCACGTGCTGCTCGAGTTCTTCGCCCGCGAGCTCGCCAGCGAGACGCTCCCGGCGCGCGCCTCGCTGCGGGAGATGACCTATCTGCATCACGGGCGCGAGGCGGTCGAGCACGTCTTCCGGGTCGCCTCGGCGGTCGATTCGATGGTCGTCGGCGAGCCGCAGATCCTCGGGCAGGTCAAGGATGCCTATCGCGCGGCGGTCGAAGCCGCGAGCTGCGGTGCAGTCCTCTCCCGGCTCTTCCAGCGCGCCTTCGCGACGGCCAAGCGGGTCAAGAGCGAGACCGGCATCGCCGAGCGCCCCGTCTCGGTCGCGCGCGTCGCGGTCCAGCTGGCCAAGCAGATCTTCGAGACCCTCGAGAGCAAGAGCGCGCTGCTCGTCGGTGCGGGGGACATGATCGAGGCGGCGCTCGTCGCCCTCGACGACCACGGTCTCGGCTCGCGCCGCGTCGTGAATCGCACTCCGGCCCACGCCGAGGCGCTCGCGCGCCGTTTCGGCGGGACGGCCCACGGCCTCGACGAGCTCGACCTCCTGCTGCCGGAGACCGATGTCGTGCTCGCCTGCGTGGGCGGTAGCGGTCCGATCCTGACGCGCGAGCGGGTCGAGGCGAGCCTGCGCCGGCGCCAGGGGCGGCCGCTCTTCCTCATCGACATCGGCGTCCCGCGCAACATCGACCCCGGCGTCCACGAAATCGACAGCGCCTATCTCTACGACCTCGACGATCTGCAGGAGGTCGCCGACAGCAACGAAGAGGAGCGTCGACGCGAAGTCCGGCGCGCGGAGCAGATCATCGTGGAGGAGCGGGAACATTTCGAAGGCTGGCTCGTCGCATTGCAGGCCGTGCCGACGATCCGCGATCTCACGCAGCGGGCGGAGACGATCCGCCGCGGCGAGGTCGACCGCTTCGCCGGACGTCTCGGCCTCGACGATCCGCGCCGCGAGCTGCTCGAGCAGATGACGCGCAGCATCGTGAACAAGCTGCTGCATGCGCCGATCTCGCGACTGCGCGACGAGACGGATCGCGAGGTGGGTTTGATCCGGCTCGAGGAAGCCCGCGTGCTCTTCGGTCTCGACGCGCTGCCGGCCGGGCGCGACGAATCGGCGGTGCCGCAGGCGCTCGGCGACGACGACGAGCCGGAGACGGTCGATTGAAGACCCTTCGCATCGCGACCCGCGGCAGCGATCTCGCCCTCGTGCAGGCGCGTCACATGGCGGCGGAGCTCGCGCGCGCGCTCGGCGTCGAGACGGAGCTCGTCGTGCTGCGGACGACGGGCGACCGGATCCAGGATCGCTCGCTCTCGAAGATCGGAGGCAAGGGCCTCTTCGTGAAGGAGATCGAGGAGGCGCTCCTCGCGGAGCGCGCGGACGTCGCGGTGCACAGCGCGAAGGACGTGCCGGCGCGGCTCGCGCCCGGCGG
>CAUJGH010000039.1 GCA_963169575.1 Myxococcota bacterium
GGGATGCTCGTGAAGCCACCGCGGCGCAGGTCCTCGGCGGTGATGACGGTGATCGCGGCGGCGGCCTCGTGCTTGCTCTCCGCCTTCTTCGAGACGGACGTGACTTCGACGTTCATGAGATCTTCGAGCGAGAGCTCGAGCAGGTCGTCGTTGCCCAGGGCAGGGCCGGGAGCGAGGGCCATCAGACCAAAGAGCATCAGCCAGCGCCTGCGCGCTCCTGCCTCGACCCGATGACGAGTCCCCTGCCCCATCGATCCCCCTCGCCCGAACGGGCCCCGTCCGAAGCTGCATGGGACGCAGCTCGAACGAAACCGCTCTTCGGTGTGCGAATCGGGTGACCTGAGCCGGCATGCATGCATGCACCCGACAAAGACACGAGAATCGTCCAATCGGGCGGAATAGGGGTGGGGACGAGGCCCCGGACCGGGGCTCCCACTTCGGGAAAAGGCCCGAGACCCTGCCCTGGAATCCGGCCAGGGATCGGGCTCGAGATCAGGCCCGCTGGCTCGAGACCGAGACGACTTCACCCGTCATGTAGGACGAATAGTCGCTCGCGAGGAAGACCATCACGTTGGCGACCTCCCAGGGCTCGGCGCCCCGCCCGAAGGCCTCCTTCCCCACGAGCTCGTCGAGCAGTGCCTGCGGCGTCGTCTTCACGAGGAAGGGATGCACCGCGATCGAGGGCGAGACCGCGTTGATGCGGATGCCGTACTCCGCCGCCTCGAGCGCCGAGCAGCGCGTCAGCGCCATGACGCCGGCCTTCGCCGCCGCATAATGGGCCTGGCCCTTCTGCGCGCGCCAGCCGAGCACGGAAGCGTTGTTGACGATCGCCCCGCTGCGCCGCTCCATCATGTGGGGCAGCACCGCCCGCGTCATGCGGAAGACGCTGTTCAGCGTGATGTCGAGGACCGCCGTCCACTGATCGTCGCTCATCTCGACGACGTCGACCTCGCCGCCGAGCCCCGCGTTGTTGATGACGACGTCGATCCGGCCCATCTCGGCGATCGCCGCGGCGACGAGGGCGCGCACGTCGGCATCGTCGCGGACGTTGCAGAGCCGGTGGCCTACCGGCTGCCCCGAGATCTTCGCGAGCGCGTCGGCCGCCTCGGCCGTTCGCTTCGGATGGATGTCGCTGATGAAGAGCCGCGCCCCCTCTTCCGCGCAGCGCTGCGCCGTCGCGAAGCCGATCCCGGCTCCGGCCGCCGCCGTCATGAGGACGGTCTTGCCGCGCAGGAGATCGTGCGGCGGGACGTAGGCGGGCGGCTGCTGCTTGGCGGGGCGATCGGACATGACTCGGCGGGGTCTCCCGGGCGGCGCGCGACGCGGCGCGCTCCCGTTCGGAGCGCGTGGCGCGGCGCGACTAACGCGGCTCGCGCGGCATCCCGAGCACGCGCTCGGAGATGATGTTGCGCTGGATCTGGTTCGAGCCGGCGTAGATGGTGTCCGAACGCGTGAAGAGGAACATGCGCTGCAGACCGTTCAGATCGTAGGGCGCGCCCGCGGCGAGCTCGGCGTCGGGGCCCATGACGTCCATCGCGAGCTTGCCGAGATCCCGGTGCCAGGAAGCCCAGAAGAGCTTCGAGATGTTCGAGGCCGGGGGCAGCTCGGCCCCTTCGTCGGCGCCGGAGAGGGTTCGCAGGGCGTGGTAGCGCTGGATGCGCAGGCCCATCCAGGCATGCGCGATGCGCTGGCGGAGGGCGGGATCGGCGGCGCTGCCGTTTTCCTTCGCGATCCGGATGATGTGGTCGAGCTCGTTCTGGAAGAGCATCTGCTGGCCCAGCGTCGAGGCGCCGCGCTCGAAGGCGAGGGTTCCCATCGCGACGGCCCAGCCGCCATTCACCTTTCCGACGACGTCGTCCTTCGCCGCCTTCGCGTCGCTGAAGAAGACCTCGCTGAACTCGGAATCCCCCGTCATCTGGACGATCGGCCGCACCTCGACGCCCGGCTGATCCATCCGGACGAGGAGATACGAGATGCCCCGATGTTTGGGCTGCGCCTGCGGATCGGTCCGGCAGACGACGAAGCACCAATCCGACCACTCCGCGCCCGAGGTCCAGACCTTCTGTCCGTTGACGACCCACTCGTCGCCGACGAGCTCGGCCCGCGTCTGCACGTTCGCGAGATCCGAGCCCGCGCCCGGCTCGGAATAGCCCTGGCACCAGACCTCGTCCCCGGACAGGATCTTCGGCAGGAAGCGCGCCTTCTGATCCGCGCTCCCGAAATGGATCACCGTCGGCCCGAGCAGCCCCTCGCCGATATGCCCGACCCGGCCCGGACCGCCGGCCCGGGCGTATTCCTCGTGGAAGATCATCTGCTGCGAGAGCGGCAATCCGCGGCCGCCGACCGCCTTGGGCCAGCCGACCCCGATCCAGCCCGCGCGCCCCATCAGGCGCTCCCAGGCATGGCGCTCCTCGAAGAGCGCATGCTCGTCCCCGGGACCGCCGCGCCCCTTCACGATTTCGAACTCCCCGCGCAGATTCTCGTCGAGCCAGCGGGCGATTTCGGAGCGGAAGGATTCGTCTTGCGGGCTGAAGCGCGCGTCCATCGGGGGCCTCTCGGGTCGTTCGGGAGCGCTCGGACATTACGATACGATGCGTGCCGTTGCCAACGAAACGGGGCCTGCGTCGGCGCCGGACCGGGGGCGCGGAGCGCGTGCACGGGCGGTGGTCCCCGCCGGACGGAATCGAACGGAATGCTCGAAGAAGCGACCCTCTGGCGACTCATCGAGGCCCGGGCCGAGGCGACGCCCGACGCGCCGATGGCCGTCGACGAGCGCGATCGCCGGCTCTCCTTCGCCGACTACCACGCGTCCTGTCTCGCCGTTGCCCGCGCGCTTTCGGCGCGCGGCATTGGGCCCGGCGCCCTCGTCTCGTGGATGTTGCCGACCCGCCTCGAGGCGCTCGTCCTGGTCGGCGCCCTGGCCCGGCTCGAGGCGGTCCAGAATCCGATCCTGCCGATCTACCGGCGCCGGGAGGTCGGTTTCATCGTCGGGCAGGCCCGGCCGGCGCTGCTCGTGACCCCGGGCGTCTGGCGCGGCTTCGACTACGCCGCACTCGCCCGTGAGGTCGCCGCCGATCTCCCGGGCATGTCGACCCTCATCGTCGAAGACGGACTGCCCGGCGCGCCCGCGCTCGGCCAGCCGAGCCTCCGCGCGCCGAGCGGGACTGCAGACGGCACCCCGCTGCCGGCGCCGCCGAAAGCCCTGCCCGCCGCCGACCTCCCGATCCGCTGGCTCTTCTACAGCTCCGGCACGACCGCCGATCCCAAAGGCGCCTTCCACACCGACGCCAGCCTCCAGGCCGCCGCCAAGGGCATGGCCCTCGGCCTCGACCTGCGCGCCGAGGATCGCATCGCCTTCGTCTTTCCCTTCACGCATATCGGCGGCTTCGCGTGGCTCTTCGCCGGCCTCGCGACCGGCGCCTGCCAGATTCTGATCGAGCAATTTGCAGCCCCGGACACGATGGCCGTCCTGCGCCGCCATGGCGTCACCCTCGGCACCGCCGGCACCGTCTTCCACGAGACCTATCTGCGCGCCGCCCGCGCCTGCAGCGATCCGCCGCTCTTTCCGCACATGCGCGCCTTCCCGGGCGGCGGGGCCCCGAAGCCGCCGCAGCTCCATTTCGATCTCGTCGCGGAGTTCGGGGGCGCGGGCATCTGCTCGGGCTGGGGCCTGACGGAAGCGCCGAACCTGACGATGGTCTCGATCCATGATCCTGCGGCGAAGAAGGCGGGCAGCGAGGGACGCCCGGCGCTTCCGGAGATCGATCTGCGCGTCGTCCTCGAGGACGAGACGCTCGCTGCGCCGGGTGAGTCCGGCGAGCTGCGCGTGCGCGGGCCGAACGTCTGCCGCGGCCATCTCGATGCTTCGCTCGACGCCGCCGCCTTCGATGCCCACGGCTATTTCCGGACCGGCGACCTCGGCTTCATCGACGCCGACGGCTTCGTCGTGATCACCGGGCGGCGCAAGGACGTCATCATCCGCAAGGGCGAGAACATCCCGGCCCGGGAGGTCGAGGACCTGCTCTACACCCATCCGAAGGTTGCCGAGGTCGCGGTGATCGGGTTGCCCGATGCGCGGACGGGCGAGCGCTGCTGCGCGGTCGTCGTCTGCGAACGCGCGGACGAGCCGCTCGCCTTCGAGGAGATGCAGCGCTTCCTGCGCGCGCGCGAGCTGATGGTGCAGAAGATCCCGGAGCAGCTCGAGCTCGTCGAAGCGCTCCCGCGCAATGCGACGGGCAAGATCCTGAAGCACGTGTTGCGCGCGCGCTTCGGGCCGTCCGCCGGGCCCTCGACTCCCTCGACTCCAGAGTCGCCCGCCTCTCCGGCCGCGCCGGACTCGCGCGATCGGCGTTAGTTCCGCTTCGAGATGCCGGAGAGCGCGAGGTCGACGATCGGGTCGACCATCCTGGGCGAGAGCACGCCGCCGCGGAAGAAGAGCGTGACCGAGATCGGACCGAGGACGAGATCCGCCGCCAGGCCGAGATCGACGTCGTCCGCGATCTCGCCCCGCTGCCGGGCGCGCTCGAAGATCCGGACGAAGGGCTCGCGCCGGGCCCGGGCGACGGGCTCGATCATCTTCGAGAGCTCGGGGTTGTGGGCGCGCTCGCCGGCGAGGCTCGGAAAGACCGTGCCGAGGGCCGTCGTGTTGAAGGCCTCGAGGTATTTCTTGAGCGTCTCCTTGAGGTCCTGCTCGAGGCTGCCCGCGTCGACGTCCTCGAAGCCGGGAAGCGCGCCGAATGCCTCGACGACGAGCGGGAGCTTCGACGACCAGCGGCGGTAGATCGTCGCCTTCCCGACCCCCGCGCGCTGGGCGACGCCCTCGACCGTCAGCGCGGAGAATCCGACCTCCGCGAGCAGCGCGAGGGTCGCATCGAGGATCGCCTGATGGGCTTCTTCGCTGCGCGGCCGGCCGGTGCTGCTCGTCATACGCCGCCGCGTCGGCTTCGCCCGATCCGATTCCGCCGCCGCCACCGCTTCCGCTTCCTTGCCCGCGCGCATGGATCCTCTCGGCTGCTGCCGTGGACGGCTGCGGGATTACGATACAGTACGTTCCGTAATCAATCACGCGCAGCCCGGGCGCATCCCCGGCCCCTGGATCGCGGCCCGGCGAGCCCTCCGCCGACCGTCCGCCAACCCTCCGTCAACTCTCCGCCCAAAGAGGAACCGAGGCGATGGTCGACTACAACCCGTTCGCCGACGAGATCGTCTACGGCGACCCGCTCCCGATCTACAAGCGCCTGCGCGACGAGGCGCCCGCCTACCATCTCGCCGAGTTCGATACCTGGGCGCTCTCCCGCTTCGAGGACATCTGGAAGGCCTCGGCGGACATGAAGAACCTGACCGCCGCGAAGGGCACGACCTCGGCCCACCTGCTGACGAAGGTCCAGCCCGTGACGCCCATGATCAACAACATGGACGCCCCGGATCACACCCGCCTGCGCGCCGAGTTCCGCCCGGCCTTCGCGGCCCCCGCCGTCGCCGGGCTCGAGCCGATGATCCGCCGGATCGCGAAGGCGCGTATCGCAGCCTGCCTCGACGCGGGCCGGATGGACGTGATCCACGACTTCTCGGCGCATGTGGCCGTCAGCGTCGCCTGCACGATCAGCGGCCTGCCGCCCGAGGATGGCCCCTTCCTGAACGAACTCGTCTGGCGATTCTTCCAGCGCGAGGAGGGCGTGCGCGGCATGACCGAGGCCGGCCTCGCCGCACTGACCGAGATGTTCGCCTACTTCCACGACCAGATCGCCCGCCGGCGCCGCGAAGGGCCGAAGGACGACGTGCTCCAGAAGCTGCTCGCCTTCGAGCAGGACGGGAAGCCCCTCGACGACGATGCCCTCGCCTCGCATCTCTCGATGCTCATCATCGGGGGCTCCGAGACCTTCCCGAAGACGCTCGCGACGATCGTGCGCCGGCTCGCAGAACATCCGGACCAGCGCCGCCAATGCACCGAAGATCCGAGCCTGATCCCCGACGCCTACAACGAGGGCCTGCGCTACGACATGCCGACCCAGTTCCTGATGCGCCAGGTCGCCCGGCCGGTCGAGCTCGCCGGCGTCTCGATGAAGCCCGGCCAGGGCGTGATGTTCCTCTATCCCTCCGGCAACCACGACGAACGCGAGTTCCCGGATCCGGAGCGCTTCGACATCCGGCGGCGCCCGCCGCGGATCCTCTCGTTCGGCTACGGCCCCCACTCCTGCCTCGGCGTCAACGTCGCGCGCCTCGAAGGCCGCATCTGCCTCGAGGAGCTGCTCGCCCGCGTCCCCGACTATCAATGGGACGAAGCGGGCTCGGAGCGCCTGCGGACGGAATACGTCCAGGGCTATTGGAAGCTCCCGATCACCTTCGAGGCCTAGCATGGAATTTCCGGCTTCCCTCGCGGAGCGCGTCCGCCAGCTCGCCCGGGATCGGCCCCGGGATCCCGCCTACATCGTCGACGGCCGCGTCCTCGACTGGGCGGGCTACGACGCCGCCGCCGATCGCCTCGCGCGCGTCTTTCTCGCCCTCGGCCTCGCGCCCGGCGAGCGCGTTGCCGTCTGGGTCCCCGACGGAACGGCCTTCCACATCGCCTATCAGGCCGCCGAGCGCTGCGGTCTCATTTGCCTCGGCCTCGCCCCGCGCTGCGGCGAACGCGAGCTCGCCCATCTGCTGACCCTCGCCGCGGCCCGCACGCTGATCTCCGCCCCGGAAATGTCCGACGGCCCCGCCGCCGCCCGCGTCGACCGCCTGCGCGAGCGCGGCATCCGGATCGAGCACCATCTCGTCCTCGAAGGCGACGGCTTCGCCGAAGATGCGATCACCCTCGGCGGCGAGCCCGCCCCCGAGAGCGGCCCGCTGGACGGCGCCGCCCTCGCCCGCCAGCTCGCCCCGCACGCGCTGGCGGCGACGGAGGTCTCGCTCCTCAACACGACCTCGGGAACGACCGGCCTGCCCAAGATCGTCGTCCACGACCAGCTGCGCTGGTTCCATTTTCATCGCCTCGCCCTCGACGTCGGCCATCTGCGCGAGGGCGACGTCTTCATGAGCGCGCTGCCCGCCCCCGTCGGATTCGGCCTCTGGACGGGCCACTTCACGCCGACGCTGCTCGGCGCGCCGACCGTCCTGACGCGCCGCTTCGAGGCACGCGCGACGATCGATGCCCTCGAGCAGCATCGGGTGACGGTGCTGGCAGCGGTCTCGACGCAGTTCATCCTGCTGCTCGAATCGGGCGGCTTTGGCGGCGAGCGGGATCTCGTCCTGCGCGCGCTCTTCACGGGCGGCGAAGCGGTGCCCGAGCGGCAGGCGCGCCGCTTCGAGGTCCAGACCGGCGCCAGCGTGCTGCAGTTCTACGGCTCGAACGAGACCGGCGCCGTCAGCGCGACGCGGCCCGAGGATCCGCCCCACAAGCGGCTCACGACGGCCGGCCGGCCGATCCCCGAGATGCAGCTGCGGCTCTTCGACGCGGAGGGCCGCGACGTCACGACGAGCGGCCGGGGGCAGCCTGCGGTCAAAGGCCCGGTCCTCTCGCAGGGCTATCTCGGCGCGCCGGAGGCGAACGCGCAGCTCTTCACGGCGGAGGGCTGGATGCGGCTCGGCGATCTCGTCGAGCTCGACGACGACGGCTATCTGCGCGTCATCGGACGGACGGACGACATCATCATCCGCGGCGGCAAGAACCTCTCGGCGGCGGCCATCGAGGAGGGCGTCGCGCTGCATCCGAGCGTCGCGCTCGTCGCCGCGATCGGCATGCCGGATCGCATCTTCGGCGAGCGGGCGGCCGCCTACGTCGAGCTGCGCAGCGGCGCTTCGCTCGATCTCGATGAACTCCGCGCCCGCCTCCAGCAGGAGGGGATCGCGCGCGAGCTCTGGCCCGAAGCGCTCGTCGTCCTGCCCGAGCTGCCGCGCGGCGTCGGGGGCAAGGTCGCCAAGGGCGCACTGCGAGACGACGCCCGCACGCGCTTCGGCGCCGCGGGCGACGAGGACCTGCTCGCGCGTTCGCGCGCCGCCGAACGTTCGGGCGACTAGCATGAGCCCTGCTCGCACCCGCTGGGTCGACGAATTGCGCGCGCGCCTGGCCGGCTCGGAGCTGCGCGGCCGCGCGCTCTGGGTCGTGATCGGCTGCCTCATCTGCCAGATGGGCCTCGGTCTCACGTACGTCAAGAGCGGCCTCGCCGCGGACCTGATCGAGGCGCTGAGCCTGACGCGCGCCCAGTTCTCGGGCGCCAACACCCCGCAGCTCGCCATCCAATCCCTCGCGAGCCCCCTCGCCGGCTACCTCACCGTCCGCTTCGGCGCGAAGCCCGTCCTGACGGGCTCGGCGCTGCTCTTCGCCGCCGTCTTCGCGGGTTTCTCGCGCATCGACTCCGTCTGGGGCTTCTACTTCGCGATCGCCGGCGTCGGCCTCGGCGCGGCGGGGATGGGCGACGTCTCCGTCGGCCACGTCGTGGCACAGTGGTTCCGCCGCCATCGCGGGCTCGCCCTCGGCATCGCCTATGCGGGCTCGAACCTCGGCGGCTCGGCGATGGTCTGGCTGACGGGGGCGGTGACGGCGCGCTCGGATTTCCGCGTGGCGCTGCTCGCCGTCGCCCTCTTCTCGCTCGTCGTGCTCTTTCCCGCAGCGTTCTTTCTCGTGCGGGATCGCGAGACGGTCCGCGAGGAGGTGGTCGTTCCCGATCGACCCAGCACCGATCGCCCCAGCGACGAGACGAGCCTCGACCTCCGCGCCGCCGTGCGGACGCGGACGTTCTGGATCCTGACCGGGACGCTCTTCGCCTTCTTCTTCTATTTCAACGGGATCCTCGACCATTTCGTGCTGATCCTGACCGACGCCGGCGTCTCCAATGAAGAGGCGTCGCTGCGCCTCAGCCAGACGATCGGGCTCGGGATCGTCTCGAAGGTCGCGGGCGGCTACCTCGCGGATCGGGTCTCGCAGGAGCGCGCGATCCTCTACGACTACGCGGTGCTC
>CAUJGH010000040.1 GCA_963169575.1 Myxococcota bacterium
GTACTCGGGACCAAGCCAAAGCAGGACGATCTCTGGAAGCCACAGAGCGATTTGCGCCGTAAACAGGATCACGCACGCGCAATAGAGAGCTTCCACATCCCAGATCAGACGACGCCGATGGGAGCTCAGCTTCGAGAGATCGATTCTCGCTGCAAGTGGAATCGCCAGCGGCTGAGCCACCGCAAAGAGAATCTGCAAGATGTAGTTCTGGATGGTGTTTACGACAATCGCAACCAGACCCGCTTCCTTCGCCCCCAGGAAGTACGATGCGACGAGCACGGGAGCGCGCCGCACCATGAAGGACGCGCCCTCCGTGGCGAGTACCGGCGTCGAGTAACTCAACGACGAGGACGCACGAGTCAACGGAGCTCGAATCGAACCGCGAACGTCGCGTGGGAATTTCCGAACGACGCGAACAAAGAGGGCCAACTGGCGTGCGACAGTCCAGAAGGCCTGGATCGAAAAGTAGCTGGCCAATGTCGCGTCATAGTTCACAAAGCAAAAGACCATTGACGCCGTCCTGAGAACGACTTCGGCCATTCCCGCAAAGTTCACGAACAAGACGTCTCCGCGTGTGAGGAGAGGGGCCCGCGCGAGATAGAGGCCATTCTCGGCGACCACGAGCAGCGAAGCCCAATTCAGGGCCGCTTGTTCGTCCGGTGTCCCATTGAGCCCTACGACATCGAGCAGAATGCTCCCGAGACACAGTACTATCACCGCAAACAGAAGCCCCGACCCGAGGAGAATCTTCGTGCCGCAGCCAACGAACTCTCCCACGGACTCACCATCGGATCCGATCTCGTGAGCGATCGACCGATCGAACGACATCCGCAGACCGGAAGTCAGCAGGCTTAGTACACTCACGATGCCTAGTAGGGTGAACGCCGCTCCATAACGATCGAGCCCGAGAACGTCATCGCGCAGGAGAAATGGAACGATTCCGACCGTGGCAAGAAACTGGACCGCCTTTGTGAAGTATCCGCTCGCGATTCCGGCCGATAATTCTGATAGCTTCACGACGCATCCACGCGATGTTCACCGTATATACAGTCGACCAGGAGCAGGGATCCGAGGACGGAATGCGACGCGAACCCTATACGTCGTCCTAGCTCGGACCCTCCCGCTTCGACACCGACGCCCTTCGACGCCAAATTCCCGTTGATCGAATTCCGGACGATAGCACCAAGCATAGAATGCAGTTCCGTGCCCATGTCTCCTGAATAGCTCCGCACTCGCGAGAAGAATAATGAAGGCTGCAACATCGATCGCCGCACTGCTCGTGTTTCTCGGTGGAGCGCCGTTCTCCATGAGCCGCGCCGCTTCCATTGTCGCGGAACCAGGCATCCACCCCAACAGCGCAGCAGCTTGCGAGACGCCACGAGTTGGAAGCCCGCAGCGTTGGTCGACCTTCCGAGACCAACATCGGTTGCCGAATTGGCCCGGTGCGATCCCCGAGCTTCCGGCAGATCAGGATTCCGCAGTCATGTCTTCCGGACGGCTGATTCTTTTTCGGAATAGGCATCTCGGAGTGCTGTTTTCCGCTCCGAACGGGGAAGGCAAAGGAGGCGGGGGGCTTCTCGGAATCACTAATTTCGAGTTCGCAGCGGATCTGATTCGTCCCGAACCTTCTCGAGGCCTGGCACCGTCCTGGCAGATCTGTCTGGGCACGAGGCGTACGGATCCGGACACGTGCAAGCCCGACGGGGTTTCGATCGTCAGCCAGAATCTACCAACGAGCTGGGCGCTCACCGAACGCTCGACAGGTGGACTTCTGCGATTTCGATCGACGGACGCGAGCACAGGACTCCAGGTTACGGTCGATTTCGAGCTCACCGCAGAGAATGTCCAGGCCAGGATCGAATCCCAGGTCCCCGCGAGTTCTGAGCTTGGAGTCGTATCAACGCGGTTCCCGATTCTGGCCGGAGCGGGGAGAAGATTGACGGGGAAAGAGCAATTGATCCTTCCCAGGTACAACTTCGGAATTGCATGTGATGACTGCGTCGAGTTCCACGACCGCTATCCCAGCATGTATCAAACGATGCCCTGGTTCGGCTACCTGGACGGCGAGCACGGGCTCTACGTCGGAGCTCACGATCCGATCGGTCGATACAAGGTCGTTCATGCGGGTGGCCCACTAGCGAAGAATCCTTCGTATTTCGAGACATTCCCGGAGCAGTCCGGCCTTCCCTCGAACACGAGTTCCGCGCCAGGTTCGTTCGTCATTGAGCCCGTTTGTGCAAGTCGTGGTTGGCCGGCACTTTCTCACGTCTATAAGAGCTGGGTAACCCAGTCGACGGAGTGGGGGCGAGCCCAGCCGGTCGGGGCACGTTCCGACATTCCGTCTGACTTCCTTCGTGGAGCCTGGTGGTTCACCCACTCGATCAACGAGAAGCAGTCTGCGACGCATCTCTCGAACACGTCAGAAATGAATCGGTCCGACTTCCCCGGGATTCCCACGGTCCATCACTGGTATGGATGGCATCTACCAGGAATGGATAAAGGCTTCCCGGCATTCGAACCGAAATCGGGAACGAAACAGGCAGTCGCCGCAGTGCAAAGAGACGGTCGTTCTCGAGTCATTCTCTACACGAACGGATCCATGTCGGATCAATCCACGGCACCGTTGGGATCGGGTAGACCCGCCGACTGCAATCCAGGTAGCAGCCAGTATCCGCGTTTTTGGGAATCGACGATGATTCGCGCCAACGGCGAGAGGTATTTCGGAAAGTTTTCCAGCGGTGCGTGTCTGGTGCGAATGGACCTGGCTTCCCCGCTGTGGCGAGAGATCGTCCTGAGGAACATCGCTGCGGCGGCAAATGACCTCGATGCCGCTGGTGTATACGTCGACGTGACGGGAAACGTCGCACCGGGTTCATGGAGCGGGATCCACTATCCACCTGGTCGTGGAAGGCGATTGACGGAGGCCGCTCGGGCCTTGATCAGAGATGCTCGAGAATCTGGGGCGTTGATTATTTCGGAGGGATCGCTCGAGCAGCTTTCCGGCCTCAACCATGCCGGCGTCAACTATCTCGATTTCCCGCCGACGTCCGTTCCGCTCTTTCAGGCGGTACATCACGAGCGGTACATTCTCGCTGGCACGAGGTCGCTTCCGCCCGATGACGAAGACGCATTAGCTATTAAGAACGGATTGGCGATCGCCTGGGGGCTGCAACCAGGACTTAGCAGTCTCCAGTGGAAATCTACCTCCGAGAAGCGAAATGTGGCATGGGCGAATCGGTTGATCGCGGCTCGAAGAGCGCTCGAACCATGGCTCGCGTCGGGGGAATATTTGGGCCCCCTGAGACCTTCCTCGGATGAATCCTCAACGTATGCGACTTCCGCAAGCTGGTCGCCTCTTCCTCCGCAGAAGCCAGGCGCCGCGTCGAGGCGTCCCGCGATCGAGACCAGCCTCTACCGATCGCTCGATGGAGGGTATGCCCTGATTGCAGTCAACGTGAGCCGGAATCCAGCGAATGTCCGATATCGATTGCCGCCTCCGTTGAAAGACCTCGTTGCAAGGACGATCTCGCACGTGGAGTTGGGACAGCCAGTCGGGTTCGCTGCAGACCGGGTTTCCTCCCAAGAGGTCGTATTGTCGCTGCCCGCACGGTCGGTAGCCGCCGTGATTCTTGAGAGCCCGCCAATGAATGACTCGTCCGAGAGAGTGCAATGACGGGTTCAAGAAATCCGCGGGTTTGCGTCATCACCAACATCGTTCCCCATTATCGCGTGAGCTTGTACAACTCGATCTGCAGATCGGAAATCGCAGAGCTTTCGATCTTCTGTCAAAACGAGATTCCCGGGATCAATCTCGAGTCGAACGCATCGAAACTGGATGCGGCGATTGAGGTTTCCATCGTTCCGTACGTTTCGATGAAGCGAGAGTCCCTCGCTTGGCAGTTCCTGCCTCTTCGATTCTTCTTCCGAAAGTGGGACGCGTACCTTCTGACCGCGAACCCCAGAGTCGTCTCGACGGTCGTCTATTCGTTGATACTCAAGCTCCTCGGTCGTCGCGTCGTCGGCTGGGCTCAGCTTCACAGTGGGCGATCGAACAAGCTTCTGGAGAGATTGAAGCTTTACTGGTGGAACCTACTTGACGGGATGTTCGTCTACACGGATGCGGAGGCGATCGAGCTCGCCGCCGGCGGATATCGAGGAATTGCTGTAGGGATGAACAACGGCTTGGATCAGGATCGGATCGATTCCGCCATTCTCGAGTGGCCTCGTACTCGTCTGGAGCAGTGGCAGAGGCAAGCCGACGTCGACCCGGTGATGACGATTCTCTCCTGCGCTCGCCTAGATTCCAAGAACGCCTTCGAGCTTGTTCCGCGCGCGATGAGTCTTCTCCGCGAATCGCATCCGCGAATACGCTGGGTGGTGATCGGCGACGGACCGGAGAGATCCTCGATCGGGTCCCTGGTCGACGAACTCGGACTCGGCGATCGGGTTCGGTTCGTCGGCTCAATCTACGAGGAAATAGACTTGGCGCCCTGGTTTCTTTCTGCCGTCGCATTGGCTCACCCCGGCAAGATCGGACTTAGCTTGCTTCATGCGTTCGGATACGGTTGCCCCGTAATCACGAACGACAACGTCAAATCGCATACGCCTGAGATCGCAGCCTTCACGGATGGGAAAACTGGACTGTTTTACGAACATGGCAGTATTTCCTCGCTCGCGGAAGCGCTCGCACAAGTCCTGGATTCGCCCAATCGGCGAGATTCAATGGCGCGGGAGGCACAACGGAGAGCACGCAACGACTTTAACGTTCGTGTTATGACGGCTCGGTTTCAATCCTTGATCGGAGCCGTCGTGCCTCGCTGAACTCGAGAGGAATTCTTTGCGAAGGTTTCGACCTGTCGAGCCCGCCCCCCGGTCAAAATGGATTCGATCACCGAGGCGTATTGCTCCGCGACGAGAGGCCAGGAGAAGTCGCGACTGCGGCGGAGTCCGCGCTGCTGAGCGGCGGCCCACTTGGACTCATCAACCAGCAGTCGTCTCGCAACCCGCGCGATCTCCTGTCCGGACGGCGGTGCGTAGTCTGCGGCCTCACCGCAGACTTCGGGAACTGCACTCTCTTCACACGCAACGACGGGCAGCCCGCATGCCATTGCCTCAACAGGCGTCAGGCCAAAGGTTTCGAGGCGACTTGTGGCGATCAGAAGCGACGCCGACTGATACAGACCCATCAATTCTTCACGGGGAACGTGCCCCAGGAATTTCACTTTGGGTGACAAGTCACGCTTCTCTACGAAATCGCACATCTGTCGGTAGTACTTCTCATCCAATGTTCTCCCCGCAATATGCAGCTCGAGATCGGGAAACTCCTCAGAAAGCACCGCAAGAGCATCGATGGCTAGCTCGAAACGCTTGTGGGGGTAGACGTCACCGACGCAGAACAGCACCGCGCGCCTGGTCGCTCGTCCAAGTAGCGGCCGGACACCTCGAAACTTCTCGTCGATCGCGAGCGGGATCACGAGTGGCCGATGCATCTCGCCTCTGATGCACCGAGCGCTCCTTCGAGCAGAGTCATGGGACAGGAATATGTTTCCGGCGACTCGACCGACCGAGGCGCGCATCAACATGCGCTGAACGGCGATATAGCATTGGAGCGACACGGGCTGCGCCTCCGCCCCTCGCTCCCAGAGGTTCGCGTTCTGCCAGACGGCGATTTGGGGAATTCCGGAGCCGAAGATCTTGAATCCCCCTAGGAGCAGGACTGCGTCAATCCCTCTGTGCGAGAGAATCGAGGGAAATAACAGCTGCTCCAACATCGATCGAACCACGAGCCTTCGAGCGCCTCTGATCATAAGTGGCTCGAAGTTCGACGGTACTTCCTCAGGAAGCGCCTGCACGTCCGAAACGAACGAAGTGAACTGCCAGTCGGGTCGGACCGTGCAAAGTGCTTGCGACAACCCTCTGGCGACGGAGATACCTCCCCCCGACGTCGCGCTGAGTGCGTCGATGGCGACGCGGACCGTATTTGATTCTGACGCCAAAGAAAAACTCGAATCTCACCGGTAGACTAATGGCGTGATGGGTTTATAGGCCTCACGCTGATGCTCCCGAAGATGCATTGTTCCTCTTCGACCACTCTCGTTCGAAGGGAGCACGAACCCTATCGCGATTTGGATTCGTCGCGGCCTACGGCGAACCCTCCGAGATGAATGCGACGCAATCCTTAGTACCGTCCGTCGTATGAATTCGCCTGAGACTCTCGACCTTTCCCCAGAATCGCTCCCATGCCTCGCTCTGGAAACGTGAAGATCCCATGCCCATGGCACCTGGCGCACGACTGAGAAGGGGGAGGTAACGATGAGAGTCGTCGACGATGACCAATCCGCCCGCTCGCAGCACCTCGAGCGCCCAGAGCGCACAGTGATCCCGATTGGGGCCATCCACGAGCACCACGTCGACGGACCGCCCGCGCAGGGTCGCCTCCGCCGCTCCGGTCATTTTCTCAGCGTGAGGATCGACGCGCAGATACTCGACTGCATCGCGCCCTGCGTTCCTCAACTTGTCTGCGATTTGTCGATGCCATTCTTCGTGATGCTCAATGCTGATCAACGCGCCTACCCGATCGGCGAACCAAAGCGTGCTCCGACCAGATCCGAATTCGACGAGTAAATCGGTGGGCTGAAGCCAGAGATCGAGAAACCGCACCATCGAATGCGTCAACCAAGGCTCATCGGGCTTTCTTAACTGGTACCATGCCACTCCCAGCCGATCAGCGACGTATTGGAGAGTCCAATGGGGCCTAGGGCGCGGCCAAAGCCGCAACCACTGGGGTACTCGGTTGGGCGCCGGTGTCTCCGCATCGGTAGAGCGCAGAGTCTCCGATTCGATCCGTTTCAGGGAGTCTTTTTCCACTTCATTCTCCGCGACGCACGGTGGGCCTCGCGATCGGAAGATCGATGGCAGCTCGAACCACGACTAGACGACGCCTGCGTGGTCCGGCTCTCCGTGCGTGTCGGAGCTACCGCGATTGGCAGAAACGACGTGCCGCTTGAACCTTGCCGGTATCGTCACGAACGGAATGATCGCAAGCGTGATGCCCACCGTATACCCAAACGAAGAAATTAGGTCTCCTCGGGTCATGAAGAGCATTAGTCCGACCCAGAAGGGATAGACGATGTCGATTCTCCGAATGCCCGCCGGATAGTAGCTGGAATCAAATGCGGCCCAATAACTTCGATCGATCGACGCCAGTATCCAACCAAACGCGAATGCAAAAAAGGGTACTCCGAACAATCCGAAATCGACCAGCGGCTCGGTCATGATCGGAACGGAGAGATTCGTGAAATCGAAACCTAGGCCCTCGCTGACCATTGCACCGGTCCCAATCGGCTTCGACGGCCATATCGCTCGTGGCACCCAGAAAAGTACAGCGCCCAGAGTCTGCATCCCCCACGTAGGACCGTAGAGATCGAGCCACTTAATCGCCACGCACATCATCCCGAAAGCATCGACGTCACCCGAGAGCGCAAGGTACTGGAACGGCGATTCGAGCTGGAGGTAATACTGCACAATTTCAGCCATGGTTTCAGCGTTTCTCGCTGCACCCAATGAAGGAAGAACGCTGAAACCTAGAATTGCGCAAACCAGAATTGGCACTCCCGTCTTCCTACCGGCCAGAAAGTGAGGCGAGATCAATCCAACCGTGACTGCGACGAACCAATAGCGGGCGGCTGCGAAGGGGCTGTTTGTTACTAGCACTCCGAGTACTTCTATGATGAACAGCGGAACCAGGAAGCCGATTCCCAATGACATCCTACCTCGTCGAATTGCCAATGCGGTTCCCGCTACGGCAAGAAGCGGCAACGCCCGAACGAAGATCGTGTTGATCAGGACGATCGAACTGCTCGACGAAACGGAAAGACTCTCTCGTGCCGCCGCTCGAGTGAAAGCCCCGAGCAGTCCGAGGGAAGCGAGATAGACCAAAGCCACGAATCCGACGATGAGCGCGAAATAGATTGCCGCGATGCTCACGGGCTTTTCGAACGATCGAACGAATTGCGACTTAACCGCGCCCGAAATGAGCCGCTGGCGAATGGAGTAGCCGGCGAGATAGGCCAAGATCCAAAGGCTGACGACAATACATCCGACCGGGATTTCCGATCGAAAAGCCAGCACCGGCCCAGCGAGTGGAAAGCGCCCGGCGATGTATTGATACAATCCAGCTACGCACGCGAAAATCAATAACCCGACCAGGTGGAAAAGGTGTAGCGAATAGGGGCGTTCGCGAGCAGCGAAGAAAAGCGCGACGAGTACGAAAAACGTATTCGCCGCGAAGTGAGCAACGACCGTGTCGGATAAAGCCCCCCCAGCCGATCCGTCGATCGACAACGCTCCGACGATGACTAGCAATCCGAGTATTAATACCGCCGGCCCAGCGATCATCGTCGAAGTCAGACGTTGGCGTTGAGTCACAGATCATTCCCTCGAGGTCCGATCGATCGTTTAGCCGAAGGATCTCCGACTCGCGCCGCCGGCTCTCCCTGCGTCGCTTCAAGAACCACCATGCTCGCACTGATGATCTCATCCATGTTCATCGGCGATTTACCATTAGCGGCCACGAGTCGAAAAACTTCAGCCACCGCCTCCCCCTGCCCCTTATCCTGATTCACCCCCCTGACCTTCTTCCCCCCCGGCAACACCGTCACCCGATAGTTGTCACAGCTCGCACTCTTCCCACCCGCATGCACCTCGAACCGCGCCTTCGGCAGCTCGGTACTCGCGTTCGCCAGATACGAAATGCTCGCCGTCGACCCATCCGGATACGAGATCAACATCATCGTCGAATCATCCCGCTCCGGATCCCTTCCAAGCGCCCGCGCCTGCACGCCGTTCGGAATCTGCCCGACCAAATAGGTGCAGAGATCCACGAAATGACATGCCTCGCCGACGATCCTGCCGCCGCCGATCTTCGGATCGGTCAGCCAGGTTCCGCCCGGCGTCGGGCCGGCTGCGACGACGTACTGGATCGCCATCGGGCCGCTTCGCTTCGCGAACGCCTCGCGGATGGCGCGCGCGTGGGAGGAGAAGCGGCGGTTGTAGCCGACCATGAGGAAGCCGTTCGTCTCGCGGGCGGCGCGGGCGACGGCATCGACCTCCTCCATCGTGAGGCCGACGGGTTTTTCGAGCCAGACGGCCTTGCCGGCGCGGAGCGCGGCTTCGGCGAGGGCGGCGTGGGAGTCGTGGCGGGTCGCGATGAAGACGAGGTCGACGCTCGGGTCGGAGAAGACTTCGGTCGGGTCGGTGCCGCAGGCGGCGAATCCGAAGCGCTGGGCGGTTCGGAAGGCGGAGGGGCCGGTCGCGGTGACGATCGTGCGGCGCGAGATGCCCTTGGTCTTCTCGAGGATCGGGAGCAGGACGCCCTTGGCGTAGTTGCCGGCGCCGAGGAAGGCGACGCCGAGGTCGCCATTTCGGGCTGCGCCGGCGGCGCGGTTCGGCGGCGTGCCCGCTTTCGCCGCGCTGGCCGCCGCGCTCGTGGCCGCGCCCGTTGCAGCGCTCGTCGCCTTGCTGGTGATGCCGGCCGTGCCGGCCCCGCCGAGCAGGAGGCTGCGGCTGCGATCGACGTCCTCCGCATAACGGAAGACGGCGGCGAGGGCGCGGCGCTCGCCCTTGGCGAGGGCTTCGTAGGTTCCGGTCGCGGATTCGAACTCGACGGTCTCGACGTCGAGCTTCATCGGATCGAGGGAGCCGCGGGCGGCGAGGTCGAGGAAGGCCTGGAGGTTGCGCTGTTCGGTCCAGCGGACGTAGGCGATGGGGTAGTCGAGGCCGAGCTCTTCGTAGCGGCGATCGTAGCGGCCGGGGCCGTACGACATGCTCATGCGGAGCTCGAGCTCCTTCTCGTAGAAGCTGCGGCGGTCGAGGTCCATGGCGGTCGCGCCGACGGCGACGACGCGGCCTTTGTGCCGGCAGAGCTCGGCGGCGAGCTGGATGGGGGCTGAAGAGTCTGAGGCGGCGGTGACGATGGCGAGGTCCACGCCGTGGCCGCCGGTCGCGCGGGCGAGGACGGGATCGTGGTCGTCGCCGGGGGCGGCCCCGAATTCCATGCCGAGCGCGCGCGCCTGCTCGATGCGCTTGGAATCAAGATCGATGCCGTAGACGCGGCAGCCGTTGGCGAGCAGGAGCTGGACGGTCAGCTGGCCGATCAGGCCGAGGCCGATGACGGCGACGACTTCGCCGAGGCTGGGCGCGCCGACGCGCAGGCCCTGCATGGCGATGGCGCCGAGGGTCGCGAAGGCGGCCTTCTCGAGGGCGAGGCTCTCGGGCACATGGGCCGTCAGGTTCTCGGGGACGACGATGAGCTCGGCGTGGTTCGCGTAGCCGGCGCCAGCGCAGGCGACGCGGTCGCCGGGCGCGAGGGAATGGACGCCCTCGCCGACGGCTTCGACGATGCCGGCGCTCGCATAACCGAGGGGCTGGGGGACGTCGAGGCGGTCCATGACGGTGCGATAGGTCGGAAGCGGACCTTCCTGGCGGAGCTTGCGGACGACCTGCTGGACGAGGTCGGGGCGGCTTCTCGCCTTGCCGAGCAGCGACTTTCTCGCGAAGTCCATCGCCATCTTCTCGGTTCCGGGCGAGAGCACGGAGAACGCGTTGCGGACGAGCACGAGCCCCGGCCCGACGGCGGGAGCGGGAACCTCGACGAGCTCGAGGGCACCGGTGCGGGCATTCTGGAGGATCTGCTTCACGTTCCCGATCTCCAGGGGCGACTAACGCTCGCCCCGCTCCACATGCCCGACCCATCCCGCATGCGCCACGAACGCCCGGTCCCAGCGAATCTGCTCGAGCGTTCGCTCCTCTGCCTGCGCCGCGCCGCGCGCGACCTCGCCGACGCGCACGTCTTCCGGGCGCCGGACGGCCGTGATGCGCGGGCCTTCGTCTTCCATCGGCCCGCGCAGCTTTTCGAGCTTCTTCTCGTCGAAGCCCATGAGGCGCACGGCGACGAGGTCGACGGCGACAGGATCGGTGCCGGCGATGACGCGGCCGAGCGGGACGTCGGTTGTGGCGAGGGGGCCCTCGCCTTCGCCGGCGAGGACGCCGTCGATGATCGTGAGCACGGTTCGGACGGGGGCGGGCGCGTCGAGATGGAGGCCCGATTTGTCGCTGTAATAGAGGCAGCGGTTGAGGTCGCAGCACATGCGCCAGGTGGTGCGGTTGCCGTACCAGTTGCCGCTGCGGATGAACTGGTCGCCGCGCGCGGCGGTCTCGACGCGGCGGTAGGCGCGGAAGAGGCCGCCGAAGAGGCCGCGGGCGAGCAGCGGGCGGGCGATCTCGGTCGCGCGGCTGCGCAGGCGATCGATGAGGCGGCTCTCGGGGAATTCGTCGCCGCCTTCGCCGACGGCGCCGAGGCTGTGGTGCGGCAGCCAGTTCTTGTCGCCATTGATGCCGACGAGGTTCTTGAGCGCCAGCGTGACGCCGGTCTTCTTGTGGGTCTTGAGCTTGGGGAGATTGATCACGAGATCGGCAGACAGGACGGTCTCGGAGAGGAGATAGGCGTTGCGGCCGCCGCTGTGCTGGGCGGCGGTCGGGCCGGGATCGTAGTCGGCGCCGCGGAAGCGGTTGGGATCGAGGCCGGAGCCGGTGAAGAAGCTCTTGTCGCCGAGGTCGACGGCGCGGTAGCCGGCGGGATCGCCGGGGAGGGTCTTGCGCTGAACGATGATGCCGTCTTCGAAGACGACGGCCTCGCGGCGCAGGTCGATCACCTCGAGCTCGCGGCCGATCGTCTCTTCGTAGTAGTCGACGATGGCGTCGAGGCCGACGATCTCGCGGATGCGGTCGAAGTCGCAGTCCATCTGGGGCGCTTCGGCGATCGCGACGGTGCCATCGGGGCCGGCGGCGAGGAAGGCGTAGTCGGCGACGGCGCGCAGGATGGCACCATGGGTGATGACGCTGGCGACGCTGCCGCCGCGGCCGTCGGCGGCGGGGTTCCAGTGGCGGATGAGATTGGGCTTGAGGACGATGCGCTGGCCGGGGCGGACGAGGGCGCCGATCGGGTTCCAGTCGGCGGTGCCGAAGCGCTCGGCGTCGAGGCCAAGGCCGTAGAGCGCGGCGCGCACGGCGGCGTAGACCTCATTGACGCTCCCGCCCTCGGCGGCGCGCTCGCCGAACAGGCGCTCGAGCTCGGGGTAGTGCTTGCCGGGGCCCCAGGGCGCGGCGAGGCCGTCGTAGCCCGGGCGGCAATGGGCGAGCCCCACGCGGATCATCGATTGTTCCCCTCTTCACCCATCTGCCGACCGACGGCGGATTTGACGGCCCGGAACTTACCATTGGGCTCGCGCGGGATCTCCTGCAGCCGGACGAGCTCGATGCGGATCTGGTCGCCGACACGCGAGCGGATCTCCTTGATCAGCCCGGCCTCGGCGCGCGCATCGAAGGACGGGCGCGGGACGATGCGGACCTCGATCGCCTCGGGCGTCTCCTGGACGATCTGCGCTTCGGCGACGTCGAGCTGCTCCTTGAAGATGTGGTCGAGGCGGCCGATCCAGCGGCCGTCGGGGGTCACGACGTAGTCCTCGATGCGGCCGTCGACGTCGAGGAAGACGTCGCCGGGGCGGCCGCAGGGGCAGGGGCGCTTGGCGCGGGTCCCGACGTCGCCGATCCGGTAGCGGATGAAGGGCGTGGCATCGTTGGCGAAGCCGGTGACGAGCAGCGGGCCGCGCACGAAATGCTCGTTCTCCTCTTCGATCTCGACCTCGACGATCCCGAACTCCATGTCGACGTGGAGCAGGCCCTCGCGGCAGGCGGTCATGGAGACGGCGAACTCGCTGGTGCCGTAGCGGTCGAAAATCGGGGCGGCGAAGGCGTGCTCGATGGTCTCGCGCTGGAAGGCGAGCAGCGATTCCGAGGAGGTGAAGATCGCGCGGAGCTTGCCGGCCGGGAGCGGGCGGCCGGCGTCGAGCATCGCGCGGCCGAGCAGGTGGAGCGACGAGGGATAGCCCTGGACATAGGCGGCGGGGATCGCGTGGAGCGCGTCGATGTAATGCGGAAGGTTCGCGCGCGTCATGTGGTAGAGGGAGAAGAGCGTCTGGCGGCCCCAGGCGTTCGTCCGCCAGTAGGGTGGGCGCGCCTGCGCCATCGGGACGAGCAGCTGCCCGCCGAACGAGAAATGCGGATCGAACAGGCCGATGCCGACGCTCGTGCGCAGGCGCCAGACGGCAGCGTATTCCTCGGCGAGGGCTTCTGGCGTGTACCAGAGCGGGAGCGCGGTTCCGGTGGTTCCGCTCGTCTTGCCCTTCAGCAGGCGGCGGGGCGGGATGTCGGCGGCGATGAAGGACTCGGGATCGACGCGATAGTCGGCCTTCTCGAGCACGGGAAAGGCCGCGAGCATCGCCTCGATCCCGCGCTGCGGATCCGCTTCGCAGCGGGGCTCGGGGAGCGCGAGCTTCGCATAATGCGGGACGTGCCGGCGTGCACGCGAGGCGAGCGCGAAGAGCCGCTCCTGCTGGATGCCGTGCAGCCGCTCGCGGGAGGAGCGGCCGGATTCCTGCCATTCCCGCAGCCGGCGATGAAAATGGGGCGTGAAGCGCGTCCGGGCGCGGCGGTAGCCCGCCCAGGTACAAGCCAGGTTCTGGAGCGGGACCGGCATCGCTGCGTAGAGGCCGTCCAGCGTCACAGATCCGGATCCGCTTCTTCCCTCTTCCCGATCCGCACCTCCGCCACGACCGGCAGATGGTCCGAAGCCCGCCGCGCCGCCGGCGAGTCGTGCTGCCGGACCTCGAGGACCTCGGCCTGGCGCGTGTAGATGCGGTCGAGGGCGAGCATCGGGCGGCCGGCGGGGAAGGTCGCGGGCCAGTCGCGGTTGTGATGGAGACCTAACGAGGCTTCGAGCGCCTGGGAGCCCTTGCATTTGCGCCAGGCGTTCATGTCGCCCATCAGCACGGCGGGCCCGCTGTTGAGCGCGGGATGCTCGAGCAGCGACTGGACCTGGCGATGGCGCGTGCGGTCGACGAGCGAGAGATGGGTCGCGACGACGCCGATGCCGGCGTGCTCCTCGCCGATGTACGCAGCGAGCGCCCCGCGGCGCTCGATGCGCGAGTAGGAGATGTCGAGCACCGAGATGGCCGTGATCGGATAGCGCGAGAGGATCGCGTTGCCGAGCTGGCCGAGGCGATGCTGGCGGGTCACGGCGAAGGCGAGATGCAGCTCGAGCTCGTCGCAGAGCATCCCGAGCGGATCCTCGCCGCCGCGCACGTCGAAGGCGCCGGAGAGGCTCGTCGAGGGGAAGGGCCGCAGGACCTCCTGCAGCGCGATGACGTCCGCATCGAGCTCGGAGATGACGTAACCCGCGCGCGCGACGTCCGGCTCGGCCCGGCCGTTGCCGCCCTGCCAGCGATGGACGTTGTAGGTCGCGATCCGCAAGTTGTCCCGCATCACGCTCGGCCGTATCGGCCGCCGCGGGCTCATCACGAAGCACAAATGGGGCGGGGCGGCGCCGGCCATCCGGTCCCGGGTCTGGTCGCGGAATTCCCGGGCGCGGGCGACGGATCCGTCGCGGGCCCGGCGCGCGAGATCCTTCGCGCGGGCGGTCGCCGTCGCCGTCGCCTTGCTCGCTGCCTGCGTCGCCTTGCTCGCCGCTTGGGTCGCCTGGCCGCTCGCGCGCGCTGCCTGGGCGCCAGCCCGGGCGGCCCGGACGCGGACGACCCGCGCCGCGCGCCGAACACCGCGCTTGCCGCGGGCGACCTGCTCGTCGACTGCCACTTCGCTGCGCTCCCTCGAAAAACGTCGGGCGACGAGCGCGGAGCCTAGCCCTTTGGCCCGGACTTCGCGGATCCCCTCGGCGACGACTCGAGGACGTTCGAAGGCGCGCGCGCCCGGCCATTGGAGTCCAGTGGGGCCTGCCCGGTTCAGCGCGGCCGCGGCGGCGGCTCGGGCGGCAGATCGCGGCTCTCGACGATGTCCCGCCCGGCGCGCCGGGCGTTCGCGATCGCGTGGTCGCAGAGCTTCCGAAGGACGTCCGAGAGCACGAGCATCACGCGATCCGACGTATTGAACCCCGAGCCCTCGCGGATGTAGGTCTTGAGCTTGCTGGCGACGACCAGGATGTCGGTCGGGAGGCTCTCGTCCTCGTCGGTGTCCGCCGAGGCGCGGCGCACGATCGTGCGCGGCGCCGATCCGGCCCCGGGGCTCGAGCCGGCCCCCGATCCGGCCCGGCCGGCGGTCGAGCCCGACCCCGAGACCGGTCCGTGGCCCGAGGTCGCCCGCATGCGCGGGGCGCCCTCGGGCGGATCGGGCACCTTCGGCGCCCGCTTCTCGACCGCCCAGGCCTCGCGGTGGCGCTCGGTCGGCAGGTGGATCTCCCAGCAATCGACGGAGCAGAAGACCAGCGCCGTCCGCACGCGATTGCAGGTCGAGACGCTGCAGACCCAGTAGACCGCCGAGAGCGCGATGTCGTTCTTGCACGCGCTGCAGCGCCGCCATCGTTCGGCCATCGCGAAGCTCTTCTCCCTCTCTTCATCAGGGATTCGCCGAGGATTCTTCGGGCCCTCGTCGAGCCCATTTCGAGCCGGGCCGACCGACGAGGCCGGCGAGCGTCGCCTAACCCGCCTGGCCCTGCACCTTCGGCAGCACGTCGCGCCGGATCGTCTCGAGCGACTCCCAGGCGTATTCGATCGGCATGCCGCCGCAGAGCGGCTGCAGCATCAGGGCGCCGTTGTTGCGGATCGCAGTGGCCGCCTCGTCCGGCGACAGGATCTGGTAGTTGCCGTTCTCGGCGCGCAGGGCCTCGACCGAGGGCGCGAGGCTCTTCGTCGCCGACTCGATGTCGTCGCCCATCCATTCGGCGTAGGCCTGCGCGTCGTGGAGCAGATGCGGGCCCCATTTCTTCCAGGCCGCGTCGGGATCGCGCGAGACGAAGACCGAGAGCGGGACGCCCGGCTTGGGGTTGATGCAGAGCCCGGGCTCGCGCCCCTCGGCGCGGCAGGCGTCCTGATAGATCTTCTCGAAGTTCGGATCCCCGCCCATCCCGAGCACCCCGAGCCCGAGCTTCGCCGCCCGCTTCGCCGTCGCCGGGACACCGCCGCCCAGCATCATCATCGGGCCGCCCGGCGTATGCGGCAGGGGCGTCACTTTGACGCGCCGCCCCTGATAGTCGAACTCCTCGCCCTTCCAGAGCCGCTTCATGACCTCGACCGATTCCTCGAGCCGCTTGCCCCGGCCCTTCATCTCGCGGCCGAACATCGCGTACTCCGCCGGGACATAACCGATCGCGACGACGTACGAGACCCGCCCGCCCGCGACGAGATCGAGGACCGCCATCTGCTCGGCCAGCTCGACGGGGTCGTGGAGCGGCACGATCAGCGCCGCGACCTGGATCGAGATCTTCTGCGTCCGCGCCGCCAGCGCCGAGGCCAGGATCAGCGGGGCGGGGAGATAGCCGTCGGCGGAGCGGTGGTGCTCGCAGACCTGCAGTCCGAGGCAGCCGTTCTGCTCGCCCCAGCTCGCCATCTCGAGCGCCGCCTTATAGAGCTCCGCGCGCGGTGCACCGATCGCCGGCGCGCGCATGTCGAATCGCATCGTGAACATCGGACGTCCTCCTGCCCGGCGCGTTCGCCCGGCCCGCATCACACGCGCGGGCCTCGCAGCCGACCGGCGCTGCACGGCGCCGCTCGTCGCCGCGCTGCGCGCCGCCGCCGCCCGATCCTAGACCATCGGCGCGCCCCCGGAGCGATTTCCGATGGCGTCGTGACCGCATCCGTCACACCCCTGGCCGATGACGGTTCACCCCCTTCGCCCGAGGTCCCCGCATGCCCGCCGAAATCCTTCCCGCCGCCCTCACGCCGCTGTTCGCCCCCGAGCTCGCCCTCGCGCTCCTGCTCGGCCTGATCCTCGGCGCGCTCCTCGGCGCCTGGCTCGCGACGCGCTTCCACGGCCGCCTGCAGCATGTCCTTCACGACCGCTTCGAGGCCCTCTCCGCCCTCGCCCTCGACCGCACGAGCGAGCGCTTCCTGCATCTCGCCGGCGAGCGTCTCGGCTCCCTCGAGCGCGCGAGCGACGCCTCGCTCGCCCAGCGCGAGGCCGCCGTCGAGGCCCTCGTCCGCCCGCTTCGCGAATCCCTCGCCCGGGTCGACGCCAAGCTTCAGCAGGTCGAGACCCAGCGCCAGGGCCACCACGAATCCCTGACCCGCCATCTCGAGCTCGTCGCGAACGCGAATCGCCTGCTCGAGAAGGAGACGCGCAACCTCGGCCAGGCCCTGCGCTCGCCGAATGCCCGCGGCCGCTGGGGCGAGCTCCAGCTGCGCCGCGTCGTCGAGCTCGCCGGCATGCTCGAACACTGCGATTTCGCGGTGCAGTCGACGCTCAATGGCGGAATCGGCGGCGCGAACGGCTTTGCGGACGGGCTCGGCGATGGCGCGGGCGGCCGGGGTGCGGGCCAGGGAGCGAGCGGCGGCCGACCCGATCTGATCGTGCGCCTGCCCGGCGGCCGCAGCCTCGCGATCGACGCCAAGGCGCCGCTCGTCGCCTATCTCGCCGCGACCGAGGCGCCGGACGACGCGTCGCGCGCCGCCGAGCTCGCCCAACACGCCCGTCATGTCCGGCGCCATCTCGAGGAGCTCGCGAGCCGCAGCTACTGGTCGAAGCTGGCCGGCTCGCCGGAGTTCGTCGTGCTCTTCCTACCCGGCGAGCCCTTCTTCGCCGCCGCTCTCGAGAGCGATCCCGAGCTGATCGCCGACGGCGCCGAGCGCCGCGTCCTGATCGCGGGCCCGACGACGCTGATCGCGCTCCTGCGCGCGATCGCCCACGGCTGGCAGCAGGAGGAGATGGCGGAGAACGCCGCCGCCGTCGCGCGCATCGGCCGCGAGCTCTTCGATCGCCTCGTCGCGCTCAACGAGAAGTTCGGGAGCCTCGGCCGCAAGCTCGATTCCGCCGTCGACGCCTACAACCAGGCGATCGGCTCGCTCGAATCCCGCGTCCACGTCTCGGCGCGGCGGATGGCGGAGCTGGGAGTCGCGCAGTCGGTCCCGCTCGAAGCGCTGCCGGCGATCGAGAAGCGGGCGCGGCTGCCGCGGGGGGATGAGGGGGATGCGGAGGGGGGCGGGGACGTGCTGGGCTAGTCGATCGTGGTTGGCGCGACGGGCGGGAGTCGCCCTTCGGCCGGAGCGCGTTGGATCTCCCAGGATCGGCGATCCCGGAGTGCTGCGAGAAAGCTGACGAGCTGTTCGAGCCAGGCACAATAAAGCCCGTAGGGCTCGCTCTTTGGGCGACGATTGGCGAGGCGCGCATACAAGACGAGTTCGGCGGCATCATCACCGACGGTGGAACCGGCGACCCTCAAGCCAAGCGACTGAATTCGTGTGCGGGCGACTTCGACGAGCGCCGCTTCGGCGGTCGGTTGGCCGCTCTCGAGATCCGCCAAACCGCGAACGACGAGATCGGCGCCCGGAAGCCCATCGAGCATTTCGTCCAGCGCTACCGATGTCGTCATTCTTGATCCATCGCGAGATCGAGAGCCTCGAGTGTGGCGATGATCTCGGCGGAATCGATCCGTGGAAACTGCTCGAGCCGAGGCAGCATTTCCTCCAACGCAGCCCGCAATCCCTCGCGCGTCACCAGCCCGCGTTCGAGCATCGCCCGCACATCCGAGAGATCGCGATCGAATCCCCGCGCGAGCTTCGAAAGCGCCTGGGCTCGAAAATCGTAGTGGCGCACCTCGATCGAACCAAATCGCCCGACGAACCGACTCTGGCTTCGCCAATCCCGAAGCTCCGGCAGGAAGTCGGCCGGAGACGCGAGCTCGACATTGACGTGAAGCTCTTCCTTGATCCGCGCAATCGCAGCGAAAACGCCTTCGGGCTCGGGATCGAGCTTGAAGTCGACATCGACGGTCGAATCCCTCCAACCTTCGAGCAGAGCCGTCGCCCCTCCCGTCAGGTAGACGACACCCGGCCCCCGACAGGCGCGCCCCAGCGCTTCGAGCACTTGCCGCAGACGTTCGGGATCGAGAGGTCGACGCATGGGCCAACGATAGAGCAACTCACCCGAGCCGCGGCTCCCCGATCCCCGCCAGCTCGAGGCTCTTCTCCCAGAGCGCCCGTGAAAGCGCCGGATCGAAATCGAGCGGCTTCTCGCGGCGCTTGTTCGAGCGCCAATAGCCCCCGGTCGAGCGCTCGAGGGCCGGATCCGTCGCGACGCGCACGGCCGTGCGCGCGGCGCGGGCCGCGCTCGGGAAGAAGCCGCGGATCAGCGGGCCGACGAGGCGATAGGCGAGGCCCGGATTGTCGGCGCCGATGTTCGAGGCGACGGGGCCGGGATCGACGGCGTTGACGGTGACCCAGCGGGCGGCGCCGTCGACCGCGCTGCGCAGGTCGAACGCGTCGCCGCCGGGCCGCGAAGCGATTCGGCCCGCCGTCTCGCCGGACGGCGCATCCGCCGGAGTTCTCGCCCTGCCCACCGACGCCCCCGCCGCGTCCGCGAGCCGCCGCGCCAGCTCGAGCGTGAAATAGACGATCGCGAGCTTCGACTGGCCGTAGGCCTTCATCATGTTGTAGTCGCGTTCGAGCTGGAGATCGTCGAGGTCGAGCTTCGCAATGCGATAGGTATCGGACGAGATGTTCACGATCCGCGCGGGACCGCTCGCCTGCAGACGCGGGAGCAGGCCGAGGGTGAGGCGGAACATCGCGAGGTAGTTGACGGCGAAGGTCAGCTCGAGCCCGGCATCGTTCACGCGGCGCGAGAGGCCGACGAGGCCGGCGTTGTTGACGAGGACGTGCAGCGGGCGACCGCTCTCGAGATAGGTCGCGACGGCGGCGTCGATCTCCTCCGCCCGGGCGAGATCGGCGAGCAGGATCTCCGGCGCCTTGCCGCCCGCGGCGCGCGCGACCTCGTCGCGGACGGCGAGGGCCTTCTCGCGGCTGCGGGCGTGGAGCACGACGTCGGCGCCGCGCGCGGCGAGCGCGAGCGCGACGGCCTTGCCATGGCCATCGGTCGAGCCGGTGACGAGGCAGGTCCGGCCCTGCAGGTCGAACGTCGTTTCACGAGCCATGTCGCCCCCGTCTCCCTTCGCGTCCCGTCGCGGCTCGTGCCCCGAGCCCCGCGGTCGATTCCGCTCGCACGTGCTAGGCGTCGCCGACGCCGAAGCGCTCGCGATAGGGCTTGAAGCGCGCCTCTAGCTCCTCGGCGTCGAGACCGAAGTCGGCGAGGCCGTAGCGATGGGTGCCGTATTTATGCTGCGGGTTCTCGGCGATCCAGCGCTGGGCGCGGGCTTCGGAGCCCGCGTTCCATTCGAGCTCGCAGAAGGCGTGGACTCGCTTCAGCTGCTCGATCGGATCGCGCACGAGATCCGCATAATGCACGTCGAGGACCCGTCCGGGCCCGATCCGATCCCGCACGGCGATCGCGCGCTCCACCGAGTTCACCATCTGATCCGCGACCCGCCGCCCGACCTCGACCGGATCGATCCGCCGCGACAGCATCGCCCCCGCATGCGCCATCATGCTGCTGAACGAAGGCACGACCTTCAGCGGATCGCGATGCGTATGGACGACCTTCGCATCGGGGAAGACGTCGAAGAGGACGTCGAGATTCTCCTGATGATGCGGCGTCTTGCCGAGGTAGCGGCCCGGCCGCTGCCAGAGCAACAGCTGGATCAGGCGGCGGACGTAGGCATAGGGCGGATGCTGGTCGATCTCGCGGATCCAGCGCGTATACGACGGAACGGAGAGCGAGGCATCGACCGCCGGGCTGATGAAGGTCACGTCGAAGAGGAAGACGTCTTCTTCGGGCGCATCGGCCTCGATCGGATGGATCGCGAAGAGCGCGGGCGACATGTATTTCATGCCGTTCTCGGCGCGCTTCGCGAAGGCCATCCGGCGCGCGGGCTCGCCGGGCTCGTCGCGGACGGGGCGGCCGAGGGGCGCGGGATTCAGGCCTTCGGCGGAAGAGAGATGCCGCAGCTCGGGGGCGCAGGCGAGCAGGCGATGGAGCTTCGTCGTGCCCGTGCGCTGCATGCCCGTGATGAAGACGGGGGCCGCGACGGGCGTCGCCTCGAGCGAGGGATCGACGGCGCGGATCCGCTCGAGCCGCAGCCGGCACTCGAGCGCGCGCACGACGCTGCTGCGCAGCACCGCGCGGCCGAGCAGATGCAGATCCGCCTCGTCGTCGAAGGCCGCGAGCAGCCGGCGCATCGGCGTCCGAAAATCCTCGTCGCCGAAATCCTCGAGCCCCGTCCGCCGGCGCGCGCTCGCGATCAGCGCCGCCTCGTCGAAGCGCGGGGCGGGCATGCCGAGCTTCGTCGCCGCGCGCCAGGCCCCGAGCCCCAGACGCGCGGGCAGCGGAAAGGGCGGAACACGGAACGCCGTGCTCGAATTCGCGCCTTCGCTCAACGCGCGAGCCCCGCGAGCTCGCTCGTCTTGACGACGCGGGTCGTCGGCTGCGGATGCGAGGCCGCACGGATCCAGCGGAAGCACATCGTGCCCTGGGCATGGCCGACCGTGTTGATCCAGTTCGGCAGGCCCGGATCGTCGTGGGCGACGACGATGCGGACGGAGCCGTCCTTGGCGTAGACGGCCGTGTGTTTGTTGACGTGGATCGTGTAGTAGCGGTAGTCGAGGGATTCCATCCAGTGGTTGTCGAGCTGGAAGTTCCACGACTCGCATTCGGGGGGCGTCGCTTCGATGACGAGGGCCTCGTCCGGCGCGAGCTGCCAGTAGGAGTGGTAGTAACAGATGTTGGGATCGCCGCCGGCGCCCATCGAGATCGAATCGTCGAATTTGGGCAGCTGGTTGACGTGCTTGTCGCGGAAGCCCTTCGCCCAGTTCGAGAAGAGCGCGGTGCAGCCGACGACCATGCCGGCGGCCTGCTTGAGGCCGGCATCCATCGCCTCGGGCGTCAGCAGCGCCGGGCGGCCGCTGCCGCCGATGCGCTCGATCACGAGCTCTGCGGGGATCTCCTTCGAGCGGTCGAGATGGGTCTGGCGGACGATCAGCGCCGTCGTCTGCGGCGTCATGCGCAGCCAGTTGCCGGGCTTCGGCTCGCAGGAGAGGACGATCTCGAAGCGGCCGTCGGGGCCGATCTGCATGTCCTTCGCGTCGAGATGGCCGCCCTGCTCGGAGTCGCCGGTCGAGGCGACGCCGGGCGATTGCGTGCCGAAGTCGAGGTAGTGGATCGTGTTTCGCTTGCCGCGGATCCGGTACTCGTAGGCGCCGCTGATGTTGGCGTGCTGGTAGTAGTTGTCGGGGTTGTCGGCGCCGATCTTGGCGGTCTCGTGGACCGGGCGGTTCAAGACGGGAGCGGCGGGATCGGCGTGCTCGATGAAGGCTTCGAGGGCGGTGCGCGCGAGGCGCGTGACGTAGCGGAAGCCCTCGGCGCGATCGAGCGGATCGGTCGGCGAGCCGTCCGCGAGGATCGTCTGGCCGGCGGACTTGATCGCGTCGCAGAACTCCTCCCAGGAACGGCCGGTCATGAGTCGCTCGCGCGGGGATTGCTCGGTCATCTTGGTGTCCTCCCTGTCGTCTTCATCCCTGTCGTCTTCGTCGTCGGGCTCGGGGCCGGGGGCGGCGCGGCCCCCTGCGGCGCCGACACGGTAGGCGCCGAGGCGGCGCGCGGCAGCGACGACCGCACGACGGCAGCGGCGCTCGAGTCCAGTCGCGGCGCCTTTGCTAGCGTCCGCGCCCATCATGTCGAAGCCCCGGATCTTCATCGACGGCCATGCCGGAACCACCGGCCTGCGCATCCGCGAGTGGCTCGCGCCGCGAACGGACGTCGAGCTGCTCGTACTCGGCGAGGCCGAGCGCAAATCGGACGCCGCGCGGGAGCGGGCGATCGCCGAGGCGGACGTGTCCGTCCTCTGCCTGCCGGATGCCGAGGCGGCGAAGGCCGCCGAGTGGGCGCACAAATCCGGTGGTCGCCTCGTCGACGCCAGCTCGAACCACCGGGTCGCCCCCGGCTGGGTCTACGGCTTCCCCGAGCTCGCCCCCGGCCAGCGCGAGGCGATCGCGAAGGCGCAGCTCGTCTCGAATCCCGGCTGCTACCCGACGCCCTTCATCGCGCTCGTCCGCCCGCTCGTCGACGCGGGCCTCGTCCGAACGGGCGCGCCGGTCTCGATCCACGGCCTCTCGGGCTACACCGGCGGCGGCAAGGCCCTGATCGAGCGCTGGGAGGCGAAGGACCAGGGCCGCATCGGCCTCCATTACGAGGCGCCCTACGCCCTCGAGCGGATCCACAAGCACGTCCCCGAGATGCACGTCTACAGCGGCCTCGCCGCCGCGCCGCAATTCGTGCCCGCCGTCGGCCCCTTCGCCTGCGGCATGCGCGTCGCCGTCCCGCTCCACGCCCAGCTGCTCGCTCCGGGCGCGACGGGCGAGGCGCTCTGGCGCTGCCTCGCGGATCGCTATGCGGGCGAGCGCTTCGTCTCGGTCGCGCCCTTCTCGGGCCCCGATCCGATCGACGACTTCACGCTCGATCCCTGCGCCCTGAACGACACGAACGGCCTGCGACTCCACGTGCTCCCGAATCCCGCCGGCCATGTCCTGCTCGTCGGAATCCTCGACAACCTCGGCAAGGGCGCCTCGGGCGCGGCGATCCAATCGCTGAACCTGATGCTCGGCCTCGACGAGGGCGCAGGCCTGCCCGGCTGATCGGCCCCTTCCCGGGCGCTCGGGCGCCTGATCTTCGAAGGCCGAAACCCGAAGTCCGAAGGCCGACGCGCGCCGACCGCCGACGCCCGCTCCCCGACGCAGAAAATTCCCCGTCCTGAGTGAACCGCTTCACAGTGGCCCCTCATGATCCGGATCACTCTCGACTCGCATTGATCGTGCAGGACCCCGTCGGACGGGAAATCCGATCGATCGGCGAATCAGGAGTGGTGTCATGCAGAGCGAGCAGAAGCGGAAGAACGACAACGATCCCGAGCGCGACCGGGCCTGGGCCGAGCGGGTCCGGGCCGGTGACCAGGCGGCCTTCTCGGAGATCTACGCCGCCTTCTTCCCGCGGGTATACGCCTTCATCTATAAGCGCATCCGGGACCAGGCCGAGGCGGAGGACCTGACCCAGGAGACCTTCGTCCAGCTCTACCGCTCCCTCCCCTCCTACGAGGGCCGCTCGAGCCTGCTGACCTGGACCTTCGGCATCGCCCACAACGTCTGCTCCCGCTACTTCCGCCACTGCTCGCGCTGGATGGTCGGCCCGCGCGACGCCCGCGAGATCGAGGACCATCCGAGCGATGCCGCGATCGAGAGCCGGATCGACGCCACCCATCTGCTCGAGCGCTGCGACGAGGTCCTCGAGAACGGCCGGCGCAGCGCGCATCGGGAGATCTTCCGCCTGCGTTATGCGGAGAGCCAGTCGATCCGCTCGATCGCGCAGCAGGTCGGGAAATCGAGCGAGGCGGTGAAGGTCAGCCTGCGGCGGAGCCGGAACCTGCTCGTCGACGGCGTGCCCGAGCTCGAGATCATCCTCGACACCGTCGCGCAGGGGGCCTAGCACGCAAGTACCGGCGCCTGGTCCCCGGAAACGCGCGAGAAATCGCCCCGTGTCGCAGCCTCTGCCCTCCGGGTCCGAGACTGGGCGAAGGTTCGGAATCGGGCGCGATCGATCGGGAATCCGCGTGAAGTCGTGGGAATCCGTTCATGATCGGGGTAGGGTCCGACTTGCGGCGCCTCCCGTGCGAAACCGAGATCAGCGGGTCCGTGGCCTCTCCAGACTCGAATCCTTCTGCAGAGCTCGGATCCAGCGCGGCTGCGGATCGCACCCCAGCAGCCCATCTCCGCGCGAGGCGAGACCGTCGTCGGCTGGGATCGGCCGATGAGGAGCTCCCCCGATGCAAACCATCCGATCTCGCCTCCTCCCGCGCCTCTTCCCGCACCTTCTCGCTCGCATCCCATCCGATCGCCGATCCGAGGTCCGCGTCCTGCGATCCCTGATCGGCTCTTCTCTCCTTGCCATGCCGATGGTCTTCCTGCTGGGACCGGAGCCGGCGAAGGCCCAATGCGCCGCCGCGCCGAACCCGATCGTCTGCGAGAACGCGCTCCCCGGGACCAGCGACTGGCGGCTCTCCGGTCCGATCTCGACGGACGTGGGAGGCCAGATCCAGGGCTTCGCTTCGGCCACGAGCGTCGATACGGGCAGCTCGATCGATCTGCTGGTCACGGTCGCCGGCAATGCCGCCTGGAATCTCGAGATCTATCGCATGGGCTGGTACGGCGGCGACGGCGGCCGCCTGCTGCATTCCGCGAGCGGCCTCCCCGGCATCGCCCAGGGCGGCTGCACGAACCCGGCCCCGATCAATTTCTCTCGTGTCTGCAACTGGTCCGTCGCCTCCGGCGGCTACACGCTCGCGATCCCCGCGACCTGGACGACCGGCCTCTACCTCGCCAAGCTGGAGACGACCTCCACGGGCCACCAGGCCTACGTCCCCTTCGTCGTCCGCGAAGACGATCGCGACGCGGTCTACTACTACGAGCAGGCCGTGATGAACTATCAGGCCTACAACCGCTACCCGACTTCGGATGCCGTTTCCTTCTACACGAGCCAGACCGGCTTCCAGCCCTGGGAGAAGACCCTCTCGTTCAAGCGTCCCTATTCCAGTCAACTCGTGCTGCGCAACGGCGAGAGTCCGTTCGGTTCGGCAGGCGATGGCAGCGGCGGCTTCTTCACCTGGGACTTTCCGATGATCCAGTGGCTCGAGCGCGAAGGCTACGACGTGTCGTACGCGACGAACATCGACCTGCACACGAATCCGGAACGCGTCCTCGACTTCTCCGCCATGATCTCCGTCGGCCACGACGAGTACTGGTCCGACGAGATGGCGGTCGCTGCCGCGGCCGCTCGCGACGCCGGCGTCGACCTCGCCTTCTTCGCGGGCAATCACGTCTTCGGAACCGTCGCCTACGACCCGATCGCGCGAACCATGACGGGGCTCACGAAGGCCGGAACGCCCGGGACCGGCACACCGTCGGGCAACGATTGGTGGGACGCGCCGGACTATCCCGACAAGCGCAAGCGACAGGCGCTCCTCGGCCAGGCGAATACCGGCTGCTGCGCCCGCAAACCGATCACCTACGCGAACGTGCCGTGGATCGTCGCGGAGGAGAGCCACTGGGCATTCGCGGGAACCGGATTCCAGAACGGCGACAGCGTCCCGGCTCTGCTCGGCTACGAGCCCGACGCCTACGATCCGAGCTTCGAGGGCGCCTGCAGCCAGGACTTCACCCTTCTCTCCGCATCGCCCTTCGACCCCGTCGCGGCCGGGGCCGCGACCAATGCGGACACGAGCTGGCTCAATACGTGGCCGCTCGCGGCCGCTCACACCACGATCTACCAGGCTCCCCGCGGCGCCTGGGTCTTCTCGGCGGGGACGACGGACTGGCCCTGGGGCCTCGCGACGCCCCTCGCCGCGGGCGGGCCGCCCTACGATGCAGCGATCGGCAGCGGCGATCCGGCGCATCGAGGCTATGTCGCCAGTCTTTCCGGCAGCGGAAACGGCAGCCTCGTCCAGGATGGCGGACTTCCCGCCTGGCGCGTCGACGGCAGTGCCGGTCGGGCGTCGTGGACCCGTAAGGTCGGCCTCGACGGCAGCGAGGCGCAGGGTGCGCTTCGTGGGAATACGCTGACGACCGTCTTCCGGATGGTGTCGGGCGGCTTCATCACGAACTACTACTCGACACGAACCCGCCGCTACCTCCCGACCATCGGCCTCGACACCGTCAGCGGCGATCTCCAGGTTCAGCTCGAAACCGACGCCGGACTCGGCCTCCCCATCTCCCTCGCCTCGGGCGCCGCCGCAACCGCCTATCACAGTCATACCGTCCAATTCGACGCCGCCAGCGGGTTGGCGACCTACTCCTTCGACGGCTCGCCGGTGGCGACCTGGAGCGGCTCGCCGAGCACCGCCGAGGGCGTGCACTTCGGCCAGGGCTCGAGCGGGATCGCCGGGATCGCCCACTTTCGAAGCGTCGACTTCGCTCCCGACGTTCCGCTCGCCCCCGATCCCCGCATCCAGACGCTGACCCGGAACGTCCTCGATGCGATGACCGCGCCCGCCGAACTCGAGCGCGCGATCTTCTACGACGCGCAGGCCTGCGATGCGCCCGCGACCGCCGCCGGCGACTCCACGGGCACGCCGAGCCGCATGGGTTGGACGCCCAGCCTGAGCCTCGCGGGAACCGGATCGCTCACGACGGACTCGGATGGTGGCGAGACCGTCCCCGCCTGGCTCGCCGACGGCAGCGCGGGCCGCGCGACCTGGGACTGGATTCCGAGCGCGGACCTGGAGGCCCATGTCGCAGCGAACGGCTGGCGGATCGAGAGCCGACTGAGAGTGCTCGACGGCGGCTTTCTGACCGACTACTACGCGGACGGGAGCCGGCGCTTCATGCCCATCCTCCGGCGCGATCCGAACGGCGACCTCGCCGTCACGCTCGAAGGCGGCGGCAGCCACGTGCTCGCGACCGGCAGCGCCGCCGACGACTACCACGCCCACGTCGTCCTCTTCAATCCGCTCACGCAGACCGCGACCTACTTCTTCGACGGAGCCGCGATCGAAACCTGGAGCGGCAACGCGACCACGCAGCGACAGATCACTTTCGGCCAGGGATCGACGGCGATCGCCGGCCGAGCACACTATCGGTCGATGTCGTTCCAGCCCGCCCCCGAGCCCGGAATCGGCGGCGCGCTGGCATCCGGCCTCGTCGCTCTCGGATGGCTCGCACGCCGCGGCCCGATCACCGGCCCGATGGCGGGCCGGCGCCGAGGACTGCGACGCGAACGAAAGCGCGCCGGCACGACGCCAGACCTCGAGTCGCGAGACGGCATCGAGTCGGTCCTCGAAGGATGACGACGTTCACGGGCCCCGATGGAAGACCTCGCTGCCGATGGGCCGGCGCTGCTCCGGAATTTCTCGCCTATCACGACGAGGAATGGGGCTTCCCGGTCGCCGACGATCGCCGCCTCTTCGAGAAGCTGAGCCTCGAGGCCTTCCAGTCCGGCCTCAGCTGGCGGACGATCCTCGCCAAGCGCGAGAACTTCCGCGCCGCCTTCCACGGCTTCGATTTCGAGCGCGTCGCCCGCTTCGGGCCGCGCGACGTCGAGCGCCTGCTCGGCGATGCCGGCATCGTCCGCCATCGCGGCAAGATCGAGGCCGTCATCCAGAACGCCCGCTGCGCGAAGGAGCTCGTCCAGCGGGAAGGATCCCTCGCAGGCTTCTTCTGGCGCTACGAACCCGGGCACTGGCCCGCCTCGCAGGCCCAGACCGCCTCGACCTCGCCCGAATCGATCGCCCTCTCGAAGGATCTGAAGAAGCTCGGCTGGAAATTCGTCGGCCCGACGACCGTCTTCGCCTTCATGCAGGCCATGGGCCTCGTCGACGACCACGCCCCCGACTGCACGATCCGCCCCGCGGCCGAACGCGCCCGCCGCACCTTCGAGCGCCCGCTCGGTTGAACGCCCGCTTCACTCACAAGTCGCGAGCGCCGCGAAGCATGGGATGCGAATGGCTCGCCCTCGGCACGGCTTGTATTGCTTCTCGGGATCTCCTGGTGCTGCCCACTCCGAGCTGAAGCGAGCTCAGGCTGCGCTTTACTTCGCATCCCATGCTCCGCGCCGCTCGCTCGCATCATGCTGATTCGGCTGAACCCCGACTCGATTCGCCACTTTGAATCGCACGGCCACCCACCCCACCCCAGCGGACGGCTCGCTCCCCGACTGCCACCCAGGCGAGCGACCGGCGCGGCATGCTGGGCGCGAAGTAAAGCGCAGCCTGAAGTCGCACTTGCGTTCAGTCGTCAGTTGCTCTTGCAGCCGATAAGCGACGAAGGCCGTGCCGAGGGCGAGCCATTCGCGCCCAGCATGCCGCGCCGGTCGCATCTTGTGAGATGCAGCCCCCCGAGCGAGCCATTCGCGTCAAAGTCCGGCGCGAAGCAGCGGCAGCGCCCTTTCGACCCCCATCGTCGCGAGCAGGGTCGTCAGCTTCGGGCCCTTCGGACGCGCGATCAGGAGCTCGTAGACGTAGGGATAGAAGTCCTGGGCGGTGAGCGACGTGCCTTCGCACATCGTCTTCAGATGCGGAACGAGGTCTTCTTCACGGCAATCGGGCGCCGTCTCGAGCACGCGCACGAGGCGCGCCAGGATCTCTCTGGGCTCGCCTTCGAGCCTCTCGCTCGCGGGCGTCTCGCGGATCCGGTAGCGGAACTCGTCGGGCGCATGGTCCACGATCCAGTTCCAGACGCGCCCGGCGCGCTCGCGCAGCCGCGCGGCCTCCGCGTCGTTCGCGACCTCACCGGCCCTGCGATAGTGGGCGAGCGTGCGCTCGACGTCGCCATCGTAGACCTGCAGCGTCATCGAAAGGGGCCGGAACGAGGGCACGCGTACGGGCGTAGAGCCCGGCTCGATCCGCCCCGGGACGAGCCGCGAGAGCTCGATCGTCCTGCGAACGACGGCGCGCTTCTTGTCGTTCTTGCCGTCGTCGGCCGCATGCGCCGTCGCGACCGCGCGGTCCCAGTCTTCGTAGAGCTTGATGACGTCGGCGTCGAAGGAGATCTGGAACTCGGAATTCGGCCGCTGCGACGCGAAGATCCAGCGCAGCATCTCGGGCTCGTAGACCGCGAGGCAATCGGCGACGGTGACGGCGCCGCCCGCCGAGCTCGAGATCTTTCCGCCGCCGCCCTTGATGCGCACGAAGTCGTAGGGGACGTATTCGGGGGCGGTCCAGTCGAAGACGGGGCCGACGATCTGCTTCGCCGTGTCGTAGCTGCCGCCGGCGGTGCTGTGATCCTTGCCGCCGGGCTCGAAGCAGACGCCCTCGAAGGCCCAGCGCATCGGCCAGTCGATCCGCCAGGGCAGCTTGACGTCACCGCCTTCGCGCAGATCGACGCGCGTCTTCGTCCCGCAGTCACGGCATTCCATGTCGACGAACCAGTCGCCGTCCCAGCCGAAGGCGATGCGGTCCCGCCCGCAGGCCTTGCAGAAGCCGGCGAGCGGCAACCAGTCTTCGGCGAGCGGCTCGGTCCGGAAACCGTCGAGCACGGCGCGGATCACGTCCTTCTTCTCGAGCGCGCGGCGAATGCCCTCGGCATAACGTCCGGCGCGGTAGGCCTTCGACTGGCGGATGAACTCGGGCGCGATGGCGAGGGGCGCGAGGCTCGCCTCGAAGACCGCGATGTGATGGCTCGCGTAGCTGTCGGCGGGCGGGACGGGGCTCGCCGGATCGGCGGCGAAGGGATCGGGAACGTCGGCGACGCTGCGCCGCAGGTTTTCCGCGAGCATGGCCTGCTCGGGCGCGTCGGCCGGGACCTTGCGGAAGACGTCGAAATCGTCCCAGGAGTAGATGAAGCGGACGTCGATGCCCTGGTCGCGCAGGGCCCGGGCGACGAGGTCGACCGTCATGACCTCGCGGAAGTTGCCGACATGGACGACGCCGGAGGGCGTGATGCCCGCCGCGACGACGATCGGCCGGCGATCGGGATGCGCCGCGACGACCCGCCGCGCCGCGATGTCCGCCCAATGCGAGAAATGAGGATCGTACTGCTGCTGTTGCCCCATGCCGGGCGCCGCCCTCCGCGCCGCGGAGTGTGGCAGCCCCGACCCCGCACGCAAGGCCGACACGAATCGCCCCGGAGCCCCAATCGCTCGCTCGATCGCGGCACGGCCCCCACCTCAAAGCCAGGACCGGGCACGCCCTTGCGAGAACCGCAGCGCCCGAGTGTCCGGGCCGAGCCGTGTGGGGTGAGATGTAAAGGATGCACGCGCAGCACGGCGATGGACGCGCCGGCGAGCCAAGACGCGTGCGTCCGAGCCACGAACCCCGCACGGTTCGGCCCGGACACCCGGCACGTCGCCCGCCTCGCCCCGGCGCGACCGATCAGACCGAAGCGCGTGCCCCCTTCGGCACGACCGGCCGATCCGCCGCCTGATCCCGGCGCGACTCCGCCTTGTTGTAGAGGACCTGGACGTCCCGCGTCGCCGTGAGCAGGCGCGAATAGAGCCGCAGCTTGAGGGCGTCGAGCATCGCGAAGGAGAAGAGCGCGAAGAAGCTCGACGAGAGCGCGAGCGCCAGCGAGATGACCTCGAGGCCCTCGTCGCTGTTGTGCATCGAGACGAAGTTGAGAAGCATGCCGCCCGTCGTCCCGACGAAGCCGAGCGGGGGCAGCAGGTTCGCGTACATCCCGATGAGCCGCGCGTAGTTGTGCTCGTACTCGTTCATGACGTACTGGCGCGACGCGTCGAACACGAAGTCCGAGGGCTGTCCGTCGCTCTCGTTCTCGCGCAGCGACTTCTGGAGGATCCGGACCATCAGGATCGCGAGCGGCTCGGCGCCTCCCGGTCGATCCGAATGTCCCCGCCGCAGCTCGTCGTTGGAGGCCCGGCGCGTCGCCGACCAGGCGGACACGACGGCGCGCAGGCCGTTCGAGAAGGGGATGAGCACCGCGATGAAGACGCCCGCGGTCACGATCACCGGCAACAGATCACTCGACATTCCGTACTCCCCGAGACGCTCGCGCGTCGACTAGCTGTTCCACTTCTGATCGCGCAGCATCTCGAGCGCCTCGCCGAGGGAGCGCTGCTCCCCGACCGGATACTCGACCAGCATGTTCTCGCGGCCCTCGAATCGCTTCTCGAGGTCGTCGATCGACTCCTGGACCTTGCGCGTGTAGCGCATGTTCGCGAGCAGCTGGGCCTTCATGAAGCGCAGGTTCGCGTCGAGGGCCATGACCTCGGGATGCGAGCTCTGCCAGTCGGGCGCGAGCAGCGGTTCGAGATGGCGGGCCATGTACTCGGCGATGAAGTTGTCGAGCAGCACGACGCTCCGGCTGTCGTTGCGGTCGGACAATCCCTGCATCGTCTCGTCGAGATGGATCAGGTCGCGCCAGGCGCGCATCAGATCCGTCCGGCGCTGCGAGAGCGCCTCGCCGCCGAGCGCGGTCTCCTCGATCGCGGCCTGCTGAGCCGCCTCTGTGCCGCCCGGACCTTCGTCGGACGCACAACCCGAGAGCTGGAGCGCGAGCAGCATCGGGGCGGCACCCAGGGCCAGTTTCATCGTTCGTCGCATCGGATTCCCTCCGCGGGCGCGCACGCCCGCTCGCTAGTCGGTCGTTCGCCTACTCGTCTGCCGCTTGCGTTTCCCGGCCCGAGCCCTCGTGGTAGAGGCGGCGGAGCAGCGTGTGCATCGGATGCTCGCGCTGGCTGCGGAGCGCCGGCGCGAGGTCTTCGCTCTCGACGACGGCGCGGAACAGCGGCAGCGCCCGGGCACGGGCCGTGATCTGCTTGTCGAGCTTCGCGAGCTGGCGACCGCCGTCTTCGAGCTCGCGGGCGACGCGCTGGCTCTCGCTGGTCCCGAACGCCGCCGTTTCCGACATCTCACCGTCGGCCGGCGAAGCGGGCGGCGAACCGCCGCGACCGCTGCGCTGCTCGGCGAGGCCGGTCAGCTTGCGGGCGAGGCCGTCGCGCTGCTGCTTGAGGTCGGCGAGGCTCTTCTCGAGCTCGCCGAGGCCCTTCGCATCGGCGAAGCCCATGTACATGAGCACGAGCTCGTCGGAGAGCGCCCGGCGATAGACGTCGATCGTCTTCGAGCCCGCGCCGTTCTGGGCGATCCAGGAGCCGGCGTGTCGCGAGCCGGCGACGTGCTCGGCGATCGGCCGCGTGATCGCGAGGAAGTCGTTCGCGCCGCCGCGCCGCTCGAGCGCCGTCGTCAGCGCCGGCCAGAGCATGCGGTCGAAGGGGAAGGCGCGCAGGGCCATGTGGTAGCGGGAAGCCGCGAGCTGGATCTCCGCCGGCGCCGGGTTCGCGATGCCGTAGGCGATGAAGGCGTCGCCGTAGCCGCGCGCCGCTTCGTAGGCCGCGAAATACGCCGAGTCCGGGACCCAGCGCGTCGAATCGGCGACCGCATAGCGCTCGAAATGCGCCAGATATCGGGCGAAGAGCCGCGCCGCATTGCGGACCAGTTCCGCCGCCCGGGCCGGATCTTCGGTCGCTCGCGCGAGGTAGTAGTCCGCGCTGTTGAGGGTCGCTTCCTGGATCTCCTCCCAGAGCGCACGCATCGACAGGAGGTAGGACTCCTCGCCGCTGTTGCGGAAGCCCAGCTCCCGCCAATCGCCATTGCGGGCCTCGTGGAGCGAGGCATAGACCTGGTAGGCGCCTTCGATCGTGAACGGGAGCTCGACGTCGGGGTCGACGCCGAGGCGCTGCTTGGCCGCGTGGACCTCGCCCATCTGCCGCAGGATGCGCATGTAGACCGCCGCCTCGCCGGACGGCGTCTCGGCGAGATCGGCCGCCCGGGCATAGGCCGCGCCGGCGGCGCGGATGGAGGCGACCGACTCGTCCGAGAAGCCTTCGCTCGCGAGCAGTCCGCGGCTCTTGTCGTGGGCCTTGCTCGCTTCGAAGAGCACGAGGGTGAAGGTCAGGCTGCCGCCATCGGATTCGGGGCCTTCGAGGCGCGCGACGATCCGCTCGAGGTAGTCGCGGACCGACGCCTCGACCGGGATCACCTCGGGATAGGCGCCGACGCGCTGATCGCCGAGCAGGCGGACGATCGCCGCGAGCGAGTCGAGACCGAAGCCCATGCCCATCTCCTGGCTGCGCAGGAGGATGAGTCGCGCGACGTTCTCGTAGACGTACGGGAGGGCGGAGACGAAGCCCGAGTTCGCGGCCTGCGAGAGCGAGAGCGCCTGCAGCGTGTCGAAGGGCGACTCGAGCGGGACGACGACGTCCATCCAGAGCGAGAGGACGTGCTTCACGAACTCGGTGTCGCTGCCGCGTTCGAGCGCGCGATGGGCCTGGATGTAGTGGTACCAGTAGCGATCCTCCTGGCGGCTCTTGCCGTCGGAGAAGGCCTCGATCGTGTCGACGCTGTTCTCGAGATGCGCGGGCTCGCGCGCCGCGAGGTACTGGAGGAACTGGGCGATCGCCCGGCGGCGGGTCTGCGCGAGGTCCTCGCCGTTCTTGGCGCCGCGGTCCTCGAGCGAGCGCTTCACGTACGCGTCGAGCGAGAGGCCGACCTCGCGCTCGTAACCCGCGATCCGCGCCGCGAGCGACTGGGCGTCGGCCGAGCTGTAGATGTAGGCGTAGTCGAGATAGTCGTCCCAGGTCGCCGACCGCGCGGTCGTCGCTCCGCCGAGGGCGCCGGCGGCCAGCACGAGCGCGAAGCCCAATGCCAGACGCGCCAGACGCAGGCCGAGCCCGCTCTGTCGCCATCCCTTCATCATCGTCGTCATCCCCTCAACTCCCCTCTCAAGGCGTCGACCGCCTAGCGCGATGCGTGCCGGCCCCCGCCCTGAAGACATTCGAGGGCGTATCGAAGCTCGGCACAGCGATCCTCGACGCGGCGGGACGGTGCCCGGTCGATCCACATCAGGAACGCGTTCAGGTTCTTGGTCTCCACGAATCGGTAGACGCCCTTGCTACTTACGCATTCGCCCTGCGTCTTTACGGCCGCCACGACGGCCTGCTTGAGGCGATCCTCCTCGCGATCGGTCACGCAGGCCGCGAGATCACCGAGCGGAACGCCCGAGAGTCCGGGCTTCGGGCTGCTGCCGCCTCCGCTGCCACTGCCCGGCGGCGGCGCGGCCCGATCGGCACGGGCGACGACCGGGGGCGCGGCTGCGGCACGCGGCGCGGGCGAAATCGGCGCGGCCGCCATCTCGATGCGCGGGGCCGGCCGCGCGCCAGAGGCCGTCGGCGACGGGCGCGGGGCCGCGGCGCCTCGGGTCGGGACGCTGCTTGCGGGGGGCCCGTCCATCACCGGCGCGGGCATGCCGGCCGGGGCGACACCCGCGATCGGCCGACCGCGCGGCGCCGACGGCGCACGGGCCGCCGCGACCCGGAACGCCCGCTCGGGCGCCGCGTCGCTCGGGACGTCGATGGCGGGCGCGGCCGGGGCGGCCATGCGCGGCATCGCGCGCAGATCGGGACGAACGGCATTGCGGGCGACACGGTCGGGCTGGGGTGTGGGAGCGGCACGCTCGGGGGCGACGGCGACGGCCTCGATCTGGACCCGCGGCTTCTCGATCGGCACGGGCCGCTCGCGCACGGCCCGCTCGATCGGCGGCGCCGGCACGACCGGCAGCGGCTCGATCTTCGCGATCTCGGGCTTGACCCGGACCGGCTCGGGCTCGGGCTTCGCCGCCGGCGGCGGAGGCGGCGGGGGCTCGAGCTCGGCGACCATCGGCGGCGGCTCTGGCACGACGGGTTCGGGCACGACCGGCTCCGGAACGACGGGCTCCGGCACGATCGCTTCGGGCTCGACCGGAAGCTCCACCATCGGCGGCACGAGCGGCGGCGCCGACTCGAGCATCACGACCTCGAGCGCCTGGCGCTCGGCCTCCTGGCTCGCGAGGCCTGCGATGACGAAGCCGAGCATCCCGAAGACCGCGAGCACGCCGAGCGCCGGACCGGCGAAGCGCCGGACGACCGCGGCCGGGCCGCCGGCGCCTGCCTCGCCCAGCAGCGCGTCGAGATCCTCGCGAAAGCCGCCGCGAGCGACGCGATGCATCTCCGAGCGGAGC
>CAUJGH010000041.1 GCA_963169575.1 Myxococcota bacterium
GTCGACGAGCGGCGCGAGCTGCGGATCGAGCCCCGCGTCCTGGATCAGGTGCGGTGCCCGGCGACGGATCGACGCGACCGTCACCGCCTTGTCGAGGCGGAACAGGTTCTGCTGGCTCGTGCCTTCCGCCGATCCGAAATACGACCGGATCGAATAACGGCGCGTCGCCGGATCCTGGAGCCGCAAGACGGCATGGTCGGCCTCGAGGATCATCGAGGCCGAACTCGTCGCGAGCCGCGCGATCTCGTTCGGCTCGCTGCACGAGAGCATGCGGATCGAGGTCTCGTTGATCGCGTTGATGCGCTCCGTCCGCTGGGCGAGCCGGGCCTCGCGGTCGCTGCGCGCGATCGTGTCCGCGGCGGCCGCGGCGATCTCCTGCCAGCCGGAGAGGGTGCCTCGGGTCGCTTCGAGGTTCGGGCCGGCCTGGATCGTCAGCAGGCCGACGAGCTGCGCGCCTGCGACGAGCGGGAGCGCCGCATAGCCGAGCTTGCCGTCCTCGCGCTGCAGGACCTGGACGCGCCGCGCCCGCACGGCTTCTCCGTCGATCCCGGCGCCGGGCACGAGCCGGTACTCCCCGCCGAACGCGCTGCCGGCGAGAGAGCTCGCGGCGAGCCGGAAGGGGCCACCCTGCTCCTCGAGGAAGAGCTGCACGATCCCGCCGCCGGCCCGCTCCGCCAGGAATCGGCAGAAGGCCTCGAGCCGCTCCGCGAGGATCGCCGGCCCGCGCAGCAGACGCTGCACCTCGCGCACCGCGTCGTAGCGCGCCGCCTGACTCCGCAGCGCCTCGTGCTCCTGGGCGCGGGCGATGATCTGGGCGTCGAGGCGCGCGAGCTGCTCCATGAAGTGGAGGTCGTCGTCGCCGAAGACGTCGGGGCGCGTCGCATGATGGACGTTGAGGACGCCGAGCACCTTGCCGGCGTGGATCAGCGGCACGCAGAGCGCCGACTCGACGTCGACGCGTTCGCGCAGCAGGTCGTAATGCTGGCGGTCCGCGCGCCCGCGCAGATGGATCGGCCTTCCCTCGGCGGCGACCTTGCCGGAGATCCCCTGGCCGAGCGCGACCCGGATCTTCGGCCAGAGCTCGGGCTCGACGCCGCGCGCGACCCGGATGCGCAGCGCGTGGGACTCGGGATCGAGCAGCATCAGGCTGCCGCCCTCGGCGCCCGTCACGCCGACGGCGATCTCCAGCATGCGTTCGAAGAGCTCGTCGGTCTCGATCGTCAGCTCGACGGATTCGACGACTTCGTGGAGCGCCTGCAGCAGCTCGGCCTTGCGATCGCGCGGGGCGACGCCGTAGCCCCAGAGCAGGCGCGCGGTCAGCGGGGTCACGATCTGGGGGGCCGGCAGCGGGCGCGCGCGCAGATGGCTCGCGACGTCTCCGGTCGCATCGACGATCGCGTCGGATTCCTGCTCGCCGAAGAACGCGGCCGGCTCGTCGACGAGGATCGGCGCGACGTGACTGCCGAGAGAGGTTCCGAGCTGGCGGGCACGTTCGAGCGCCGCCGGAACGTCGGCGTCGTAGATGCGCGGAACCTCGACGCCGGGATTGGCGAGCAGCAATCGCAGCAGACGCAGCGACTCGTCGCTGGCGCCCCAGATGCCGACTCGCCGGCGCATCAACCGGCACCGTCCGCGAGGATCGAGTCGAGGCGGAGCGAGAGGACGAGCGAGCGCGTCCGCCCCTGCTCGTCGCCGAGGACGAGCGGAAGCCGGAGCGCCCCTTCGGCGTCGACCGCAGCCCGGCCGACCGAGACGATCCGCAGGGATCCGTCGAGCGGCGACTCGGGCTTGTCGAGCTCCTGCTGGACGGCATTCCAATCGGGCTGCGTCGTGCGATCCGATGCGAAGCCCGCCTCGAGCGGATCGCTTCCGGCGAGTGCCTCGGACTCGGCGAGGATGCCGGCCTCGAGGATCTCGTGCGGGCGGAGCGGCTCGTACGCCTTCTCGGCCTGGGGGGCCGGGCGGCTCCCGGCCCGGGCGACGTCTCGGCCTCCGTCCCGACCTCCGTCCCGACCTCCGTCCCGACGAAGGCGCACGACGTGCTTCGAGATGGTGGTCAGCGTCGGGAGCACGCCGTGTCCCGTCGTCGCGATCGTCTCGAAGACGGCCGCATCCTTCAGCCCGATGCGGCGGTGGAGCGCCTCGATCGCGAAGGGATCGGCGACGTCGCGTTTGTTGTATTGGAGCACGAGGGGCAGCGCGTCGAGTCGCTGGCCGTAGGCCGCGAGGGAGCTCTTCAGCTCTTCGATGGCTGCGGCATTCGCGTCGATCCGTGCGGGCGAGCAGTCGAGCACGAGGATCACGCCGTCGACCTGATCGAGCAGCTGCTTTCGGGTCATCGCCTGGTCTTCGCCGCCCGGAACGGCGACGACCTCGATCTGCATCGGCCGGCCGCCGAGCTCGCCGAGGGCGATCGAGAGCGACTCGGAATGGATCGTCGGGTCGAGCCGGGAGGGTGTGCGCACCAGCTCGCCGCGCGACTCCGGTCGCAGGCGCGCGTGAATCGTGCGCAGGGTCGTCGACTTGCCGGCGCCCTCGATGCCCCAGAGCAGGATGCGGGCCTGTGCCTCGGCCATCAGACCTTTCCCTTCTTCGTGAGGATGCGCCGCGCATGGGTGCTGATGTTGCTGGGCACGTCCTTGCTCTTCATCAGGTTGCGCAGGTCGCGCTCCTGGAGATAGTTCAGGAACTTGATCGCCTGGGGCTGGGGCGTCTTCGGATTCGAGGCCAGCGCCAGCTTGATCTGATAGTTCTTGGTCCACTCGCGATTGTTCGCGATCACGCGGAGCAGCTCGTCGCCGACCGATCGGCTCTGGGCGAAGGCGACGACCTCGGTCTCGGTCAGCTTCGGGCTCGCGAGGACGGACGAGGAGACGATCCGGTTGCGGTCCTTGATCAGCAGGGCACGCGCCTCCTTCCCGCCGATGCGGGCCAGCTTGATCTTCTGCATGACCGACATCTTCTGCACCGCCGCGAAGAGGCTCGACTCGAGCTCCTCGTCTTCGATCTCGCCCTCGGAGGCGAGCAGCTTCGCGAGCTCGCCCATGTCCTCGCCGAGGATCTCGAGCACGGCGGCCTCGGCCTCCGCCTCGCTGACCTTTTCCTCTTCGCTCGCGACCGCCCGATCCTCGAGGCCGAGAAAGGAGAGGATCCGCTCGATCACCGAGCGCCCGGTCAGCGGGTTCGCACCGAGCGCGTCGACGATCTCCTCATGGCGCATCATGCGCTCCTGGTTCTGGCTGATGATATCCACCACGCGGGAGTGGGGCAGGCTCGCGAGCCAGGCGATCGTCGTGTCGTCGGTCGCGGGATTCAGCGCGAGGGCCTCGCAGTGGGCCTCGCTGGACTTGTGGATCTGGGCCAGGAGCGAGAGCAGCGCGGGATGGGCCGGCCCGCGCAGGACCGTGCCGAGGACGGGTTCGGGGAGCTGCTCGAGGCTCGTGCGCGCGGTGTCCTTGACGCTGGCGTCCGGGTCGTTCGCGAGGACCAGCAGGACGGTGGCCAGCTCGAGCGGCTCGAGCGGCAGGGCGCCGCGCGCGGCCATCCGGCGGATCTCGAGGGGGGCGTCGCGGCGCGCGTATTTCTCCGCCTGGGGCGACAGGCGGAGACGAACCTTCTCCTTCTCGCGGGCCGGCGCAGGCGTGGGCGCAGAATCGGACAACGGAACCCCTTTCGATTCGAAATGGCGCACGATCCGCCGGGCTGGAGGGGCCCGGTCCCTCGGTCCGGCTCGTCTGGATCCCCGGCTGGATCGGCCGTGAACGGACCCGACTTGATCGGCGCGAGACCCGGGCACCGGCGCGGGGGCGCCGGCCGGCCGCGCCTGGCCCCGGGGCGGGGGTCGAAGCGTCGAGGCGTCTAGGCCCGCTCGTGGCGGTTCTTCTCGAAGAGGATCCTGAGCCCGTCGAGCGTCAGGAACGGCGCCACATGATCGATCGTCGTGCATTCCGATGCGATCAGGCGGGCCAGTCCGCCGGTCGCGACGACGCGGGCCTCTTCGCCGAGCTCCGACTTGATGCGGGCATTCATCGAATCGACCATGCCCGCATAGCCGTAGAGCAGTCCGGACTGGAGGGCCCCGGTCGTCGTCCGGCCGATCACGGATTTCGGCTTCGCGATCTCGACCCGATGGAGCTTGGAAGCCCGCTCGAAGAGGGCCTCCATGGAGATCTGGATGCCGGGGCAGATGACGCCGCCGAGGTACTCGCCGCGGGCCGAGATGCAGTCGAAGGTCGTCGCGGTCCCGAAATCGACCGCGATCGCTGGGCCCCCGAAGAGCTCGTAGGTCGCGACGGCGTTGACGATCCGGTCGGCGCCGACCTCGTGGGGGTTTTCGTAGCGGACGGGCATGCCCGTGCGGATGCCGGGCCCCACGATCTGGGGGGCGTGGCCGAAGATCTTGGTGCAGACCCGCTCCCAGATCGGGACCACGGGCGGGACGACGCTCGAGAGGATCGCGTGGGTGACGTCCCGCGGCTGGCGGCCTTCGCTCGCGAAGAGCGAGGACAGCGAGATCACCACCTCGTCCGAGGTCTGCGCGCGCTGCGTCGAGAGGCGCCAATGATGGGACAGGGTCGCTGCGGCGCCGGTGTAGTCGAACACGCCGAGCGTGACGTTGGTATTGCCGACGTCGATGACGAGGAGGACCGGGTCGCTCAAGTCGCTGTTCCTTCGGATCGCCGCCCCGGCCGGGAGGCCGATCGCGGGGGCCGGATCATCGCCCGTTCGGGGGCGGCTTCGCCAGGGTCACGTCCCCCGCCAGGACCCGGACGATTTCGCCCGTCCGAGGGCCCGACTGGATCTCGATCTCGAGGGCGCCATCGGGCGCGATGCCCCGGGCGCGGCCGCTGATCCGGGTGCCGCCCAGGGCCTCGACGGTGACCGGCTCGCCCGCCATCCGGAAATAGGCCTCGAAGCGCGGCCGCAGCGAATCGA
>CAUJGH010000042.1 GCA_963169575.1 Myxococcota bacterium
CGATTCGATCCCGACGCGCGGATCCGGATCGCGCGGGCGTCCGATGAACTCGACCCCGCGCGCCGAGAGATCGACGAAGGCGGCGCGGACGTTGCGCGTGCGCAGGGCGAGGATGCGCGGAATCGATTCGGCTGACGCGCCTGCGCCGGCGCGCGACTCGGCGCCTGCGCTCGCCGGGCGGCCGGCGCCGCCTGCGCTGCCTGCGCCGCCAGGAACCCAGCGGGGCTCGAGCCATTCGATGAGGTCGAGGCGCGTATGGTCGGGGCCCTCGCCGAGGCCGAGCAGGGCGCCGCGGCCCTGGGCCACCCGCATGCCGAAATTCTCGGCGACCGTCTTTGGCCAGATCACGTCGCGGTTGTCGCGCAGCACCCGGAATCCCAGCAGCTGGTAGAACGCGAGCGAGCGTTCGAGATTCGTCACGTTCAGCACGAAATGGAAGAGCGACTGGACCTGCCAGTCCGGGACTTCGCGATCGGCGGGCATGTTCGACCTCCGCGGGCGCAGCGCCCGGGGCGAGTGTAGTGTCGAATGGCCCGGCGACGGGGCTCCGATCCGCAGGAGGCGACGCGTTGATCCTCGACATCTTTTCAGAGCTGCAGCGTCCGAAACCCTGGTCGGCAGGACATGAGCGACAGGTGCTCCTCGATGCGATCTCGCAGGCGAAGCTCGCCGACGAGAAGGGCTTCGGCTGCTGGTGGACCGTCGAGCATCACGGCGCTCCGGAATTCAGCTACAGCTCCGCGCCCGAGCTGATCCTGACGATCCTCTCCCAGCATACGCAGCGCATCCGCCTCGGGCATTCGGGCGTGCTCGCGCCTTTCCACATCAATCATCCGCTGCGCGTCGCCGAGCGCGCCGCCTGGACGGACATCGCGAGCGGCGGACGGCTCGAGCTCGGCCTCGCGCGCTCGGGCGGGACCGAATGGGAGACGTTCGAGATCGATCCCGAGACGGCGCGAGATCAGCTCGTCGAAGCGCTCCGGATGATCCCGCAGATGTGGCAGCGCGACGATTTCGAATGGCAGAGCCGCTTCGCGACGATCCCGAAACGCGACGTCGTTCCGAAGCCGCTGCAGCAGCCGCATCCGCCGCTCTGGCAGACGTCGACGAGTCCCGAGTCGTTCTTCCTCGCGGGATCGCTCGGCGTCGGCGTGCTGGGGACGACGCTGCTGACCTCGCTCGCGAATCTGCGCGCGCTGCTCGATCAATACGATCGCGGCCTGGCAGAGGCGAATCCCGCCGGCGCCTTCGTCAACGCGCAGCGCTCGATCTTCACGTTCACCTTCTGTGCCGAGACCCGAAAGAAGGCGATCGAATCCCGGGCCGCGGAGGCCGTCCTCTGGTTCATCAACGCCGCCCCGAGCGTCTTCCACGTTCCGCGCTCCGTCTGGATCGACGCGATCCGCGGCGAGTTCTTCGATACCCGGCCCGAGCGGACCGCGGCCCTCGCCCAGCCGGAGACCCATGACGGGCTCGATCTCGACGATCCCGTGCCCGTGATCGCGCTCCTGAATCGGCAGGTCGCGGGGGAGAAGATCGATCCGGTCGAGGCCTTCGAGGTCATGGAGCCGATCGAGTCGGTCGTGATCGGAGACGTCTCGGCCTGCCGGGCGAAGATGGAGCGCTATGCGGCGGTCGGCTGCGACCGCTTGATGTGTCTGATGCAGATGGGGCGCGTCGAACACGCGGAAGTGATGGAGAGCATCCGGATCGCAGGCGACGAGCTGATCCCGAAGCTCGCGGGCTAGACCGGCCCGCCCGGCTCGCCCGTTCGCGCCGGATCGAGAGATGCCAAGCGAGGAGGTTCCGAACATGTCCACGATCGATTCCATGGGAAGCGCGCAGGATCCGCGCGCCGCCGACCCCTCGCTCGTCACCTTCACGCATTTCATCTACGCGCTCCATGCCGCGAGCCTCGCCGTCGGGATCCTGACCTCCGTGACGATCGTGGGCTCGTTCCTGTTCGGCATTCCGTCGATCATCGCGGTGGTGCTCAACTACGTGCGCCGGGGCGACGTGCGCGGGACCTGGCTCGACTCGCATTTCGGCTGGCAGATCCGGACGTTCTGGTATGGATTCGCTTGGGCCGTCCTCGCGCTGGTCTTCGCCGTGACGATCGTCGGTCTGCCGGTTGCGTTCGGGATCGGGTTCGCGCTCGCGATCTGGTTCATCTACCGGATCACGCGCGGCTGGCTCAACCTGCGCGACGGACGCGAGATGCCGCGCTGAGAGGGCACTCGTTCAGCCACTCGTTCAGCCACTCGGTCGACGAGTCGGCGACTGGACCGCTCCGCGCCGCGCCCCTCCGCGCGGCGCGCTCAACGCCCGAGCGCCTCGATGGCCCGCAGCGCGACGTCTGCATCGCGCGCCTGATCGGCGCCCGAGATCCCGATCCCGCCGCAAAGCAGGCCGTCGTCGAAGATCGGATAGCCGCCGTCGGCGCCGATGTAGCCCTCGATCTTGTCGATGATCTTCAGCTCGTCGGCGGGAATCGTGTCGAGATAGGCCTTCCAATCCTTCGTCGGCATGCCGGTCTGCACCGTCGTGAAGGCCTTGTGGCGGGCGGTCGTCGCGGCGATGCGCGGGGCGCCCTCGCAGCTGAAGAATCCGACGATCTCGGCGGAAGAGTCCGTGATCGCGATGTGGACGCGGATGTCGAGCTCGCGGGCCCGGGCGATGGCCGCGCGCAGCAGCGTCTCGATCGCGTCGGTCGACAGGGTCTTGCGGGCGGCGCTCCTGGTCATCGGGATTCCTCGGGTTCGGTTTCGGGTTCGACTCGGCTCATCGTCCGGGAGCCGCCCGGTTCGATGCGCGGGGCAGGGCAGCGGATTCAGGACGATCGGATCGGTAGCGCAGCAAGCGTGCGCAGCGCGATGCCCGGGAGATGCCGAAGCTTCGCTCCGGGCGCGAGCTCGAAGCGGCGAAAGCGGTCGAGCAGGACGCCGAAGGTCGTCGTCAGCTCGAGCCGCGCGAGGGGCGCGCCGACGCAGTGGTGCTCGCCCTGGCTGAAGGCCATGTGGGCGCCGGCGTTCTTGCGCCGCAGGTCGAGGCGGTCGGGGTCCGGGAACTGCTCCGGATCGCGATTGGCCGCGGCGAAGCGGACGTGCACCATCGCGCCGCGCGGAATCGGGACGCCCGCGACCTCGCCGCCCCGCTCCGCATAGCGGAAGAAGCCCTGGCTCGGCGATTCGAGCCGCAGCGCTTCTTCGACGAAGCCGCGCAAGAGGGAACGATCGCGGCGCAGAGCCTGCTCGGCCTCGGGATGCTCGATCAGGAGCCAGAGTCCGGAGGCGAGGGCGCTCGTCACCGTCTCGTGGCCGCCGACGATGAGATGCTCCGCGATCCCCATCTTCTCGGCCATCGGGAGCGGCCTTCCGTCCGGAAAGCAGGCGCTGGCGAGGGTCGTCAGCACGTCCTCGCCGGGCTCGCGCAGCTTGCGCGCCATCCACTCCGCCAGATAGTGCTGGAGCTCGACGCCGAGGTGCGCGACCTCGAGCTCGCGCTCGAGCGAGATCACGCCCGAGAGCGGCTCGACCCAGGCATCCGACCAATGCTTGATCTTCGGCGCGTCCTCCGCCGGGAGGCCGAGCAGGCGGGTGAGGACACCGATCGGAAGCCGCGCGGCGAAGCGTTCGATGAAATCGCATTCCGGCGTCGCGGCGAGCTCGTCGGCGAGGCCATGCGCGAGCGACGCGATGAAGGGGGCGAGCTGGCGGACGCGGCCGGCGGTGAAGGCGCCCGCGACGAGGGCGCGGTAGTCGCGGTGGATCGGGGGGTCGCTCTGCAGGCGGGTATCCCGAGGCCAGCCGCTCGTTTCGAGGATCGCGCGCGCTTCGGCATGTTGGAACATCGAGAAGCCCGCTTTCGCGAGCAGGTCGTTCGCCCAGATCTCGGGATGCTCGAGGACGTGTTGGACGTCGCGGTAGCGCGTGACGACGTAGGCGTTGATCGGCGCGCTGAAATGCACCGGCGCCTGTTCCTGGCAGGCGCGATAGTAGGCCCAGGGCGATTCCTGGATCTCCGGCTCGAGCAGGCTGTGCTCCGTCGCGCGCATGGCTCAGCGACTCCCGGCACGGGCGAGCGGGAGGGATTCGTGGGCGCGGATGGTCGGATTGCGCTTCTGCCAGCGCGGTGTCCCCGCGAGCCGCCATTCGGATGGGCTGCGGACGAGCAGGCGCTCGATCGCGATCTGGGCCTCCATGCGAGCGAGCGCGGCGCCCAGGCAGAAATGGCGCCCCCCGCCGAAGGAGACGAGCCCGGCCCCGTCGCGGTCGATGTCGAAGCGATCGGGATCGGGATGACGCCGCGGATCGCGATTCGCTGCGCCGAGCCCCAGCAGGAGCTGGCTGCCGGCGGGAATCGAGACGCCGGCGAGCTCGAAATCGACGCCGGCGGTCCGACTGCACGAAAGCGCCGGCGGCTCGAAGCGCTGCGTTTCCTCGACGACCGCCGGAACGAGAGTCGGATCGCGACGCACGCGTGCGAGCAGCTCGGGCCGCTCCAGCAGACAGGCGATCGCATTGCCGACGAGGCCTGCCGTCGTATCGATCGCCGCCGTCACGAGCAGCACGGCGTTGGCGACGACCTCGAGCGTCGAGAGCGCGCCGAGCGCCGGGTCCGGTTCGCAGAGCTGGCGAAGAAGGCCCTCCGGAACACGGCCCGCGCGCAGGCGCGCGTCGAATTCGCGGGCGAGGCCCTCGATCATCGCGATGCCGTCGATCGCGCCCGCGCCGGCGGCGACGACGATCGATTCGATGCCCGATCGCCATTCGTCGAAGGGGATCCCGAACATGCGCCGGATCACCTCCGAAGGCAGCGCGAACGCGAGGCTCGGGACGACATCGATCGCTTCGGCGGCGCCGCTCGCTCCGCGCGCTTCGAGCGGCGCGACGAGCCCATCGGTGATCTCCTCGACGAGCGGACGCAGGCGCTCGATCTTGCGGGGCGTGAATTCGCGGCGAACGAGGTCGCGGGCGCGCTGCTGAGGCGGGCCGTCGAGCGACATCAGCCAGGCGCCCATGACGTCGGCGACGAGGCCCGATTCGGCGCCGAACGAGGCGGCGACGCCGACGCCGGCGCCATGCCGCGAATCGCGCAGGCAGGCATCGACCAGCTCCCAGCGCGTCACGAAGAAGACGCCGCCGCCCGTATCGAGAACGGGGCTCGATTCCCGGATGTCGTGCCAGCGCGGATGGGGGTCGTCTTCGAGGGCGATCGCGTAGACGTCCCAGCGCGCGCCTCGCTTCGAAGGCGACTCGGATTCGGCGGAGCGAGTCGCGGCTTCGGGCGTCATGCGACCTCGCGGGATCGTGCGAATCGGGGATTGGCGCGGCGCTGCCAGCATGAGAGAATCGGCGGGGATCTTCAAGAGGGAAATCCGGGTCGGGCGCGTCGACGCCCAAAGAGCGCAGCGGGTCGGCGCCTGGCTGCCAGGGAGAAGGGGATGCTCGCGGTTCGATTCGAAGAGGGACGCGTGGTCGTCGGGGATCGGCCCTCGCCGACCGGCTCGGGCGTCGTCGTCCGCGTGCGCGGCTGCGGCATCTGTGGCTCGGATCTCGCGATCCTCGACAGCGGCTTTCCCGTCGCGGGCACGCCCGGACACGAGATCGCCGGGGAGCTCGCCGATGGCACCCCCGTCGCGATCGAGCCGATCGCGCCGTGCGGCAGCTGCCGGTATTGCTGCACGGGCGACTATCAAGTCTGTGTCCACGGCGTCTGGATGGTCTACGGCGTCGGCAAGGACGGCGGCATGGCCGAGCAGATCCTCGTCGAGCCGCGCTGCATCGTGCCGCTCCCGCGCCGCGTCGATGCGACGACGGGCTTCCTGGTCGAGCCCCTCGCGGTCGCCGTCCACGGCGTCCGGCGTGCGGGCATCGACGGTTCGCAGCGCGTCCTCGTCGTCGGTGGTGGCTCGATCGGTCTCTCCGCCGTCGCGGCGGCGACGGCGACGGGCGCCCATGTCGCACTCGTCGCGCGTCATCCGGCGCAGATCGCCGGCGGGCGCCTGCTCGGTGCGGAGATCGTCGAGACGGGCGCCGGAGGCGACTACGACGTCGTGCTCGAATGCGCGGACTCGGCCTCGGCGATCGCGACGGCTTGCGAGGCGATCCGGCCGAACGGGAAGCTCGTGATGCTGGCGTCGTCCTGGGACACGATCGAGCTTCCGGGCCTCGTCGTCGCGGCAAAGGAGCTCGATGTCGTGATCTCGACCATGTACGGCCGCGCGGGCAGCATGCGCGACGTCGATGCGGCGGCGACGATCCTCGGCGATCGCGAGGAGGTGGCCGAGGCGCTCATCAGTCATCGCTTCCCGCTGGCGAAGGCCGCGGACGCCTTCGCGATGGCGCGGGATCGGAAGGCCGGGGCGATCAAGGTGGTCCTCGAACCATGACCGCGTTCATCTTCGAGCCGATCAACTGGTCGCCCTTCCTGGGCGCCGGCGAGCCCGACCTTCCGCGCCTCGTCCGGGCGGCGGCGAACGCGGGCTTCTCGCTGATCTCGTTCGATACCTCTCTGTTGGATGCGTTCCGCGCGAAGGGCGGGACGCTCGCCGAGCTGCGAAGGATCGTCGAGGACGCGGGGCTGTCCGTGCCGGCGGTGCATTCGATCGCGATCGGCGACGACGTCGCAGCGGCACGCGAGGCGGCGCTCCCGCTCGCCGAGGCCGCGAACGCCTTCGGCGCACGCTTCGTCCATGTCGGGGGCACCGCGCCGCTCGGCCCCGCGCTGATCGACGCGACGATCGCGGCCGCGCGCGTCTGTGCCGAGGCGAATGCCGTGCTCGCCGTCGAGTTCCTGCCCTTCCTCCCGATCGCCTCGATCGCGGACGCCCGGGCGATGATCGCGAGCCCGGAAGCCCGGGGCTCGGGACTCGTCGTCGACAGCTGGCATTTCTTCCACGGCCCCGACGACTGGCCCGAGCTCGAGGCGATTCGTGCCGATGAGATCGCCTACGTCCAGTTCGACGATCATCCGCCGCTCGCGGGCAGCGATCTGCTCGAAGAGACGACGACGCGGCGCGTCCTGCCGGGCCGCGGCGTCTTCGATCTGGATCGCTTCGCGAAGACGTTGACGGCCAGCGGATTCGCCGGGCCCGTCGGTCTCGAGCATCTCTCGGCTGCCGATCGCGCGCGGCCGGTCGAAGACGTCGCGCGAGAGCTGCTGGAGGCCTCGCGCCGCTACTGGCCGAGCTAGGCGAAGCCGGTCCGCCTGGGCGCGACGATCTCGGTCAGGCGAGCCCGCCGTAGAGCCAGCGCAGCTCACCGCCAGGGCCCTGCTCCGCCGGTGCCCAGGCGAGCGCCAACGTCTCGATCGCGAGATCGCTCTTCGTCGCGCTGATCCGCAGGGGCTCGAGCTCGATCACGCGCGCTTCCGCTTCGCGCTCGGCGGCGGCGAGCTCGCTCTTCAGCTCCGCCTCGAGATCGGCGAGCTGCTGCGCGACGTCCTCGGCCCGCTCCTCGGCGCGGGCGATGTCGCCGCGCTCGCGGGCGGCGCGACTCGCGCCGCGGATCGTGCTCGCCGCGCGGCCGACGTTGGTCGCGCTCGCGAGCTTGCGGCCGAAGAGCGCGCCGATCACGCTGGCGCCGAACGAGAGCGCGGCTTGATTGCGCTTGTCCGCATACTGCTCCGCTTCGCGCTCGACCTTCTCCTGGGCTCGTCCGACGCGATCTTCGAGCGTCGCGAGCTTCGGTGCGTATTTCTGGCGCAGCTTCTCGATCGCGCGGTCGCGCTCCTCCCGGACGAGATCGGCGAGCCGCCCGCGGAACGCGCCCTCGTCCTCGCCGAGGGCGGAGACGAGCTTCGGATTCTTCGAGCGCAGCAGCAGCAGCGGATGATCGCGGTAGACCACCGTCGCCAGCTGCTTCGACCACTGTCCGTAGCTCGCCTTGCGCTCGGCCTCCGGCGGCAGCGCGCCGAAGCGCGGCCGGGCGTCGGGCTCGCTCTCGAGCTCGGGGGCCGCCGCGAGCAGGCGCGCGCCGTCCCAGGGCGATCCGCCCAATGCTTCGTCGAGCGGCGCCCAGAGCACGCGCTTCGTCCAGTGGTCTACTCCCGCCCCGGCGTTCGAATGATGGACCGACGCGACACCGAGCAGCGCCGGGCGATAGACGAGGCGCTCGGGCGCGATGAGGGCCTGATCGATCGGCAGGAAGCGTTCGTTCGCTTCGGGCGGGAGCAGGGGGCGCGTGGCGGGGGGCGCCGGCGAAGTGGTCGAGCCCGTCGCAGCCACGGCGGACGGCGTGCGGGCGCCGGGCGCGCTGGTCGACGACGAGGCGGCGGGCGGTGCGACGGCGGGCGGTGCGAGAGGAGAAGCGAGCGGCGATGCGCCGGCGGGATCGGGCAGCGCCGCACTCGCGCCCGGATCCGGATGGGCGAGGTGCTTGATCTGCGCACGCGAGAGCGGGCCCGCGAGATACGAGAGCGTCCAGCGCGTGCGCATCAGGACGGGCGCGTCTTCATGGACGTTGTTCATGAGGAAGACGCGCTTGTCGAGGCTGGAGAGCGTCCGCTCGAGGGTCGTCCGGTCGAAGCCGTCGCGGCCGCTCGTCGAGGCGCCTTCGAGACCATCGAGCACGCGCGCTTTGTCGCGCTCGGTCTGGAGCCGGCCGAGGAACCAGGTGCCGCAGTTCGAGAGACCCTTGTAGTCGAGGTCGACGGGATTCTGGGTCGAGAGCACGCAGCCGAGGCCGAAGGCGCGCGCCTGCTTCAGCAGCGTCAGCATGGGGAGCTTCGAGGGCGGATTCGCGGTCGGCGGGAAGAAGCCGAAGACCTCGTCCATGTAGAGCAGGGCGCGAAGCGACTGGCTGCCCGTCTGCGTACGCATCCAGGCGACGAGCTGGCCGAGCAGGAGCGTCACGACGAACATGCGCTCCGCATCGGAGAGATGCGCGATCGAGACGATCGAGAGCCGCGGGCGGCCGTCGGCGGCGCGCAGCATGCGGGTGACGTCGAGGGGCTCGCCTTCGAGCCAGGCGGCGAAGCCGGGCGAGGCGAGCAGGTTGTTGAGGCGCATCGCGAGGGCGGAGCGATCGGCCGCGGGGAAGAAGGTCTCGAGTTCGAAGACGCCGACGCGTTCGATCGGTGGCTTCTGGATCTGGTGGATCAGGCTCGCGAGATCGAGGTTGCGGCCCTCGCGCCAGGCGCGCTCGATCAGGTTCGAGAGCAGGATGTGCTCACGACTCTGGATCGGGTCGGCCTCTTTCTCGGAGAAACCGACGAGGCCGAGCAGGCCGGAGGCCGACGATTGCACGCGCCCGCGCAATGCCTCGCCGTCGTCGAGCACCGCGGGACTCGGCGCGTCGAGGGCGCGCAGGATCGAGAGCGGCGTCCCCGCCGTGCTGCCCGGTGTGTAGAGGACGCGTTCGGCGGCGGCGGCGAGCTTCGCGATCCGCTCGGGCGTCTGCCCCCAATCGGCGAGGCCCTTGCGCCAGGTCTCCGCCTGGTTCGCGGCGAAGTCCTCGGGCGTAACGCCCGCGCGGTGCGCCGCGCCCTCGTCGATCCACGGTCGGAAATCACTGCCGGTCAGCGCGGGAAACGTCAGCAGCAGGTTGCCGAGATCGCCCTTCGGATCGATCGCAATGACGGGGACTCCGTCGATCAGCGCCTCTTCGATCAAGCCGACGCCGAGGCCCGTCTTCCCGCTGCCCGTCATGCCGACGATCACGGCATGGGTCGTCAGGTCCTTCGCGTCGTAGAGCAGCGGCCCGTCCTTGTCCTGGCCGCTGGCGGGATCGACCGGGCGGCCGAGGTAGAAGGCGCCGAGCTTTTCGTAGTCCTCGCTCTGCATGCCGACTAGCTCGTGATCCCGAAGCGCTCGAGGCCGAAGAAGCGGATCGCGTTGCCCCGGAGCAGCGCGAGGATCTCCGCCTCGTCGAGGCCGGCCTTCGCGCAGATCTCCGTCGCGACCTTCTCGGTATGCGGGAAGGTCGAATCGGCATGGGGATAGTCGGTCTCGAAGGCGATGCGGTGCATGCCGATGCGATCGCGGTTCGCGAGGCCGGTCTCGTCGTCGAAGATGCAGCCGAGGACGCGGTCGCCGAGATAGGTCGTCGGCGGATTCTTCAGTCCGGAGCCGAAGCTGTTGTCGACGCGCTCGTGCCAGAGCTTGTCCATGCGCTCGAGGACGTAGGGCATCCAGCCGACCTGGCCCTCGGAGTAGGCGATCCGGAGCGAAGGAAATCGCTCGAGCGTGCCGGAGAAGACGAAGTCGATCAGCGAGCCCATCGCGTTCTGGAAGGTCAGCGTCGAGCTGACGATGAAGGGCGCGTCGGGCGTCGTCTGGGGCATGCGCGAGGAGGACCCGATGTGCATGCAGACGACGGTCCCGGTCTCCTCGCAGGCGCGGAAGAGCGGATCCCAGTAGCGCGAATGGATCGACGGCAGGCCGAGCGGATGCGGATTCTCGGAGAAGGCGACGGCATGGCAGCCCTTCTTCGCGGTGCGGTGGATCTCTTCCGCCGCGAGCGTCACGTCCCAGAGCGGGACGATCGAGAGCGGGATCAAGCGGCCCCGGCCCTCGCCGGCGCACCATTCGTCGATGATCCAATCGTTGTAGGCGCGCACGCAGAGCAGCGCGAGCGCCTTGTCCTCGCGCTCCATGAAGGTCTGGCCGCAGAAGCGCGGGAGCGTGTTCGGGAAGCAGATCGACGCGTCCATGTGGTTCGCGTCCATGTCGGCGAGGCGCTCCTTCTGCTTCCAGCAGCCGGGCCGGATCTCGTCGAAGGTCGTCACGCCGAAGGCGAGATCGCCGAGTCCGACGGCGGCCGAGAGGCGGGAGAAGGGCGAGACGAGATCGTCGTAGTACCAGATGTCGGCCCACTCGCCGCTCGCGTCGCGGCTCCAGGTCAGGCCGAGCGGTCCGCCGAACTTCCCGCGTTCCCGCACGATCCGCGGACCGCGCCCCTGCAGCGCGGCGGGCAGCCGGCTCGACCAGAGATCGGGCGGCTCGACGACGTGGTCGTCGACGGAGATGATCCTCGGAATCGCCATCGGTCTGCCTCCCCGCCCAACGCCCGGCTCTGCTCGTCGCCGAGCGCCCTGTCGCTGCCTCGTGCCGATTCCCGCCGCGCGCCGCGCCAGCCGGCTTCAGCCCCGATTCGCCCTCAGCGCCGCGATCCGGGCGTCGAGGGGCGGATGGGTCGAGAAGAGCGCCATCATGCCGCCGCCCCCGATCCCGAAGGCGGCCATGCCGTCGGGCATCGGCGAAGTACCGGCCTTCAGCCGCTCGAGCGCCGAGACCATGTTCTCCGTTCCCGCATACTGTGCGCCGCCTGCGTCCGCGCGGAACTCGCGCCGCCGCGAGAACCAGGCCACGACCATCGAGGCGAGGATGCCGAGCAGGATCTGTGCGACGAGCGACGACAGCAAGTAGCCCATGCCGTGGCCGCGCTCGTTCTTCAGGATCACGCGATCGACGAAATGGCCGACGATGCGCGAGAGGAAGACGACGAAGGTGTTCACGACGCCCTGGATCAGGGTCAGCGTGATCATGTCGCCGTTGGCGATATGCGCGATCTCGTGGGCGAGGACGGCGTCGACCTCGTTGCGCCGCATGCCGCGCAGCAGGCCCGTGCTGACGGCGACGAGCGCCGAATCCCGGCGCGCGCCGGTCGCGAAGGCATTGGGCTGATCGGCGGGGAAGATCGCGACCTCGGGCATGCCGATGCCGGCGGCCTCGGCATGGGCGCGCACGCGGGAGACCAGCCACTGCGAGTCGGGGTCGCGGGCGTCGTCGGGAATGACCTGCGCGCCGGTCTGCCATTTGGCCATCGGCTTCGAGATCAGCAGCGAGATGATCGAGCCCGTGAAGCCGATGATCGCCGAGTAGATCAGGAGCGCGCCGAGATCGAGGTCGACGCCGTTCGCGTCGAGCACCTGCCCGACGCCGAACACCGAGAAGAGGATCGAGATCACCGCCAGGACGGCGATGTTCGTGATCAGGAAGAGGACGATGCGCTTCATGTCGAGGACATCCCTTTCTAGGACTTGCGTTCTTGCAGCCGGCGCTCGCCGGCGCGTCGCACCCGGTCCACGAGGCGGGCCGCGAGCATAATCGCAGCCCCAAGTCTTGACCAGCGAACGAATCGGCCCGGTCGGTCCGAAATCAAGCCCCTTCCATCGAGCCCGTTCGCCTCAGAGCCGGATCGGCACCTTGCTGTAGCCGCGCACGTTGTTGTTGTGCGCCCATTCGAGCTCGGACTCGTCGACTTCGTAGTCGGGGAAGCGCGCGAGGATCTCCTCGAAGGCGACGCGGCATTCCTGGCGCGCGAGGGATTTCCCGATGCAGAGATGATGCCCCTGCCCGAAGTGGACGGTGCGGTCGAGCTTTCGACGGATGTCGAAGCGGTCCGGTTCCGCGAACTGGCGTTCGTCGCGGTGGGCGGCGCCCGTGAGCAGCAGGACGCGCACGTCCTCGGGGATCGTGACGCCATGGCGGGTCCAGGGGCGGGTCGACCAGCGGCCCTGGACCTGCGACGGCGGATCGATGCGCAGCAGCTCTTCGACCGCGTTCGGCAGGAGCCGCGGATCGGCCGCGAGCTCGGATCGCTGATCCGGATGGCGGAACAGGGTCACCGCCGAGTTGCAGATGAGCCGCGCCGTCGTCTCGTGCCCCGCGTTCGCGAGCAGGATGCAGAAGCCGAGCAGCTCCTCGAAGGAGAGCTTCGTCATCTGGCCCGTCTCGACGTCGCGCAGATCGGCTCCGATCAATGCGCTGATGAGATCGTCCTGCGGCCGCTTCTGACGCTCCTGGATGAAGCCGACGAAATACATCCCGACCTGGGCCTGGGCATCCCTCGAGGCCTGCGGGATCTCGAGGGAGTTCGACTCGCGGTGCATCGCGGTGTTGGTGTGGTGGCGGACGTGGTCGCGGTCGGATTCGGGAACGCCCAACATCGCGCTGATGACGTCCATCGGCATCGAGGAGGCGAGGCGCTCGAAGAGATCGATCTGATCACCGGGCCCGAGGCCTTCGAGGCGGCGCTGGGTGATGGCGCGGACGGTCGGCTCGAGCTCGGCGACGCGCCGGGGCGTGAAGACCTTCGAGACGAGCTGGCGAACGCGGGTGTGTTTGGGCGGATCGAGGGAGATCATGAGCGGCAGGGGCGTCAGGACCTTCTCGAGCGTCTGGCCCCAGGCGGAGCTGAAGGTCTCGTAGTCGAGATGGGCGTCCCAGACGTCGTCGAAACGCGAGAGCGCCCAGAAGCCCATCTTCTCGTTCTGGTACACCGGCGCGTGTTCCCGCAGCCAGGCATAGACGGGATAGGGATCGATCTGGGTCTGCCAGTCGGTCGGGTCGTACGCGTCGAATCGTTGGGTCGCGGTCATCGGAGGCCTCGCCGGGAGAGGGGGGACGAGGCGGCATTCTACCGGACGCGGGGCCCATGGCCTCGCGGGCCTCATCGCATCTTCGAGAGCCGCCGGATCGCCGAGCGCGCGGCCCAGTAGCCGCATTGGCCGTGGACGCCGCCGCCCGGCGGTGTCGCCGCCGAGCAGATGAAGAGGCGCCGGTTCGGCGTCGAGTAGGGATCGAGCCGGGTCACCGGGCTGTTGAAGAGCTGGAACGCGTCCGAGACGCCGCCGGTGATCGCGCCGCCCTTGTAGTTCGGGTTGTGGCGCTCGAAGTCGGCGGTGTTCATCGCATGGCGCGCGAGGATGCGGTCGCGGAAGCCGGGGGCGAAGCGCTCGATCTGGGATTCGATCGCGGCGGTCCGGTCCTGGGTCGAGCCATGGGGGACGTGGCAGTAGGCGTAGCCGGTGTGCTGGCCAGCCGGGGCGCGGCTGGGATCGAACTGGCTCTGCTGGCAGACGATCAGGTAGGGGCGATCGCTGTGGCGCCCCTGGTACATGTCGCGCTCCGAGGCGCAGATCTCCTCGAGCGTGCCGCCGACGTGGACGGTCGAGGCCTCGAGGCAGGCCGGATCCTTCCAGGGGATCGGGCCGTCGAGGGCCCAGTCGAGCTTGAAGAC
>CAUJGH010000043.1 GCA_963169575.1 Myxococcota bacterium
GCCGGCATTGTTGATCAGGATGTCGAGCCGGCCAAAACGGTCCAGGCTCCCGGCGACGGCCGACGCCCAGTCGGCGGGCTCGGTGACGTCGAGGCGTCGGTATTCGGCACGCTCTTCGAGCGACGCGGCGAGCGCCCTGCCCTCGGCATCGAGGACGTCGGTGATCACGACCCGCGCGCCTTCGGCGACGAAGCGCCGGGCTTCGGCTTCGCCCTGACCGCGGGCCGCACCGGTGACGAGCGCGACCTTTCCCTCCAGACGCCCCTTCATGCGAACCTCGCTGCGACGACCACCGTCCGGATGCAACGACGGGAAGTACATCGCCGATCCACGCATCGCCAGCCGGCGAGGTCGTGGCCGCACCTCCCGATCGTACTAGAATCGTCGCCGGACTCGTTCTGCAGGGCGGCCGAGCTCGAACTTCGGAGATCACGCGATGACGGAACAGGATACCGCTCTGCGGCGAGCGAACGGCGAGGTCTGGGATGCGTTCTGCGAAAGGCTGAAGCGGACGGGTCATGCCGTCCTCGCCGCCGCCCCCGCCGATCCGCTGGATCGCGCCGAGGGACTTCGTTACGTGGCGCGACTGGCGCGCGGATTCCTGCGCGACGTCGTGGCCGATCCGCAGCCGGCACGACTGCCCTTCGTCCAGGGCGAATTCCTGAAGATCGGACTCGACAATCCCGACTACGCCTACTTCGGCGCGAAGCTCGTGGCCGGCAAACGTTATGTCCTGCGCGGCCATCTGGGGGACGCCGCACGGATCGGCTTCGGGATCTACTCCGGGGCCCTCGGAACGCCGACGGGCCTCGTCTGCGACGGCTACCTCGACAGCGAGAACGTTCCGCTCGACGAAGAGGGGCGGTTCGAGATCCGGATCGGCCCCGATGAAGATCCCGGCAAGGGGCTTCGCACCGGCCCCGGAACGAACAACTTCAACTCGCGCATCACCCTGCTCCACCGCGCGACGGATCGGCTGCCCGAGCTCGAGCTCGTCTGCCTCGACCCGGCCGCCCGGCCGCCGCCGCTCGACCCCGAAGCGTTCGCCCTGGGCCTCGGGCGCGTCGGAGCGGTCCTCGAAGGAACCGTCGCCCAATTTCTCGGCTGGACGAAATCCTTCGAGGCGCATCGGCACGAGATTCGCGAGATCGACCCGGCGCTCTCGGCCTCGGCGCAAGGCGATCCGCGGACGCGTTATTTCTACGGCTACTGGGAGATCGGAGAGGACGAGGCGTTCGTCGTCGATCTCGTTCCGCCCCGATGCGACTACTGGAATCTCCAGATCGGCAATCACTGGCTCGAGTCGTTCGATTTCATGCAGTTCCACACGCACGTGAACGCCGCGACCGCGATCGCCGACGACGCGGGCCGGGTCCGCGTCGTGATCGCGCGCCGTGATCCGGGCGTGCCGAACTGGCTCGATACCGCAGGGCATGCCCGAGGCGGCCTCGCGCTGCGCTGGGTCGGCGCCGAATCGATCCCGCATACGACGGGGCGCGTCGTTCCGCTGCGAGCCCTGGATCCGAACGGAGGCGCGACACGCTAGGGCGCGCCTGCGCCCGCACGGTCAAGGCCGGGCCCGACGCGGTCGCGGGCGGCGCAGAAGCGGTCGGATCAATGCGATCGGTCGAGCCCCGTGGCGGCGAGACGAATCCGGTCTCCGTGCTCTGCGCTCATCCCGGCTCGGGCTCCCGTCCTCCGATCGACGCCATCAAGGGTCCCTCCGCCCGCAGCATGAAGCAAGGCCCCGGCCCGCTGAGCCCGCCGGCCAGCGGGCGCGCCGAGGACGAAGGCGCCAGCTGGTCCGAGAGGGCTGCGCCGACCTGGGTCATGCCGGGCGAGAGGCTCATGAGCGACGAGAGGAGCCGGGCATCGGCCGCCCGGCCGCCGAATCGCTCGAGGCAGAAACGGTTCATGCCGCCGAACAGGGATCGACCGACGAGGACTTCGAGAGCGTCCGACCGCGAGGCCCAGGCCGCATCGCCGCACGTCGGCCCGCGCCGGCTGCGCTCCTGGGCGGCGATCGAACGCAGCTGCCAACCGGCCAGATCGGCCTCCGCGACGAGCCGGACCTCGGCGTGGAGCGCGACGGTCTCCCGACCGCTCGCGTCGCTCGGGTTGTAGTGCAGATCGGCCAGCCGCACGCTCAGACCGGTCGTCGCTCCGCCCTCTTCGAAGAAGGCGTCGAAGAAGAGGCTGCGGACACCGATCCGCTCGCCAATGGCGCGGGGCTTCGCGTAGTCCGCGTCGGCCTCTCGCAGCGCTCGATGACTCGAGACGAAGGCATCGACTTCCTGGAGCAGCGTGTTCACGTGGGTGCAGCCGAGCGGGCCGCCGAAGCAGCCCTTCAGCCCGGCGGAGAAATCCTCGCCGAAGCGCCGTCCGATCAGCGCCTTCAGACGGGGCATCGGATCCCGACAGCACTCGCCCCGGGAGGTCGCGTTGGGCTCGTGCATGACGTGGGACTGCGCCCACTCGATCTGCTCGAGACGCCCCGAATCGGCGGCGAAGCGGCCGCTGAGCTCCATCTTGTGGATGATGCCCGCCATCGTGACCCGCCCGCCGAGCGCCATCAGGCCGCCCTTGCGCAGATCGAGGATGTCGGCGCGGAAATCGAGCGCGTCCGCCGAGTCCTGCTTCAGGGCCACGGCGAGACAGCGCGTGTGCAGGGGCACGCCGGCGATTTCGAGCTTCGCTTCGAGCTTCATGCGATCCCGCTCCCGAGCCTTCGATCAGAATGGATTCGGCGAGGCGGGCGAAGCATATCCGGCCGTGAAGCCGCCGTCGGCGACGAACTCGGAGCCGGTGCAGTAGGAGCTGTCGTCCGAGGCGAGGAAGGCCGCGAGCTTCGCGATCTCCGACGGCTTGCCCGTCCGGCCCATCGGCGCGAAACGGCGCGTATGCGCCTCGATCATCTCCTCGATCGGCCTGCGGTCCTGGCCCGGCTGCGATGCGAGCAGCGTGTGGACGTGGCCCGGATGGATCGAATTCACGCGGATGCCCCGCGGCGCGAGCTCCATCGCGACCGCCTTCGTCATCCCGCGCACGGCCCATTTGCTCGCGATGTACGAGATGATGCCGGGCGATCCGACCAGGCCGTCGATCGACGAGATGTTGATGATCGATCCTCCGCCCGCGCGCGTCATCGGCTCGACCGCGGCGCGCATCCCGAGGAATACGCCCGTCTGGTTGACCTCCGTCACCCGGCGATAGCTCTCGAGCGTCGTCTCGTGGAAGGCCGAGCCTTCGGCGGTGCCCGCATTGTTGACGAGTACGTTCAGGGAGCCGAACGCCGCGAGCGTGGCCCGGATCGCCTCTTCCCAGCTTCGCTCGTCGGTCACGTCGAGCGGGATCGCCAGGGCATTCGATCCGATCGCCTTCGCCGTCGCCTCGGCCTCGCCGACGAGCAGATCCCCGACGACGACCCGTGCCCCCTCGGCGGCGAACTCCTCGGCCATCGCGCGACCGAGACCGCGCGCGCCCCCGCTCACGAGCGCCACCTTCCCGTCCAATCGCCCGCCCATCGCATCCCCCTTCCCTTCGTCCGATCCCGCGAGTCGCGCGATTCAGCGAAAAGCGCCGACGCGGCTCGAGAGATAATCGAGCGTCCGCTGCTCGGCGCCTTCTTCGGCCGCGAGGATCGAAGCCTCGAAATCCGTCACGCCGAGATCCCGCAGCCGGCGCAGCCCCGCGTCGAGCACGGCCTCGTCGCCGACCAGCGCGACGTCCGCGATCGAGGTCGCCTGCTCGCGGTCGAGCATGGCGGCATAGCTCGGCATCATCCGGTACATCCCCAGCATCTGCTCCAGCTTCGCCCGCGCCGCATCCGCATCCCGGACCAGCGCGACATGGACCCCCGCGACGATCCGCGGCGATGGCCTCCCCGCGGCGGCGGCCGCCGCCCGGATCTTGGGGGCGATGTGCTGCTCGATCGTCCGCGGCCCGACCATCCAGAGCAGCGTCCCGTCGGCCCGGCTCCCGGCGAGCTCGAGCATGCGGTCGCCGAGCGCCGCGAGCAGGAGCGGCACGCGCGGCGACTGCGGAAATCGCGTCGGAAAGTCGACCGCGAACTCTGCGCCTTCGAACCGCGCCGACTTTCCCTCCAGCATCGGCAGCAGCACCTCGACGTACTCGCGCATGTGGGCGACCCGGCGGGCATAGG
>CAUJGH010000044.1 GCA_963169575.1 Myxococcota bacterium
TTCAAACCCTCGATGTCCAGCCGAGCCACGCGCATTCCCCCGCCGAGCTTCGCCCTGCTCGAAAAACGGCGCGCAGTCTAGCAGCCCGCCCCGGCGAGGAAGCGGGTCGCGATCGCGGCATGCAGGGCGGCGCCGAGGGGCATCGCCTCTTCGTCGAGCTGCATGCGCGTCGAATGACAGGGCGCGGCTTCCTGTGCCCCGGGCGGGCGCACGCCGAGCAGCATCATCGTCCCGGGTACCCGCTCGAGCACGTACGCGAAATCCTCGGCGCCCATCACGGCGGAAGGCAGCGGGAGGACCGCACCCGCGCCGAGCAGCTCGCCCGCGACCCCGCGCGCGAAGGCCTCGAAGTCCGGATCGTTGGCCGCGACCGGATAGCCCGGCAGGATGCGCACGCTCGCCTCGGCGCCGTGGGCCCGGGCGATGCCCTCCGCGACTCTTCGCAGGCCCGCGGCGAGAGCCTCCCGCGTCCGCGCCGAGAGCGCGCGCAGCGTGCCCTGGAGCCGGACCGAATCGGCGATGACGTTATTCGCAGTTCCGCCGTGGATCTGGGTCACGCTGAGCACGCCCGGATCCGTCACCGGGATCTCCCGGGCGACGAAGGCCTGGAGCGCGCTCACGATCTGGCAGGCGATCGGAACGGGATCGATGCAGTCCTGGGGCATCGAGGCATGGCCGCCCCGGCCGATGACCTCGACCTCGAAATCGTCGAAGGCCGCCATCAAGGCGCCCGGCTTCGTCCCGATCATCCCGGTCGGCAGCGGCGGCGCGACATGAAGCGCGAAGGCGCCATCGACCTCGGGCAGGCCCTCTTCGAGCATGACCTCGGCTCCGCCGAAGCCTTCCTCGCCGGGCTGGAACATGAAGACGACCTCGCCGGCGATCGCGCTGCGCCGGCGCGCGAGCAGATGTGCCGCACCGACCAGCATCGCGACGTGGGCATCGTGACCGCAGGCATGCATCCGGCCCTCGATCTTCGAGCGATAGGCGAGGCCCGTCTCCTCGGGCATCGGCAGCGCGTCGGTGTCGCCGCGCAGGAGAACGCGCCGCGGGGCGCGTGCGCTGGCTTCGCCGCGCAGCACGGCGACGACGCCCGTCGTCCGCTCGTGCAGCATCAGCTCGAGACCGAGCCCCTCGAGCTGGGCGACGAGCTTCTCGCGGGTGCGCGGATTGTCGAAGCCGAGCTCGGGCTCGGCGTGGATCGCACGGCGCAGGGCGACCATGCGGGGCTGGAGCTCGCGCGCCTCGGCGAGCAGCGCCGCGAGCGCCTCGCGACCCGGTGCTGCGGCCGCGTCCGCGCCTGCGGCGTCCGACCGTCCGCTCGGGTGTCTGCCCCCGCTCCTGCTGGCGCGCTTCGCCGGACCGGGCTTCGGACGCTCGTTCGCCATGCGGGCCTCGCTCTCGCTCGCACCGGATCCGTGACTTACTCTCGGCCGGGACCGCGAATCGCGGCCAGCATACCAGCCAGGAGCCCGCCATGAACGTCTTGAAGACCCCCGAATCGATCCACATCGGCGCACGCGACCTGCCCTTCGTCGACATCGGCCAGGGTGCGAAGCTGAAGGTCCTGCAGGTCAAGCTCGGCGAGAACCTCTGGATCATCGAGAACGTCTTCCAGGCGGGCTACGAAGTGCAGACCCATCGGCATACGGGCCCCGTGTTCGGGTACACGACGGCGGGCGCATGGAAGTACAAGGAATACGACTACGTGAACCGCGCGGGCTCGTTCCTCTACGAGCCTGCCGGCTCGGTCCACACTCTGCAGTGCATCGAGGACGAGACGCGCGTCTGGTTCCAGATGTACGGGGCCAACGTCAACCTCGACGAGAACGGGAACGTCACGAGCGTCGTCGACGCGCAGACGACGGTCGCGTTCTACCTGGCGGCTTGCAAGGCGCAGGGGTTCGGGGAGCCGGGCGTGTTGATCGAGTAGGCGGATGCGTGAGCGGTCGCGGAGGCTCCGCGTCGGGCATCGCCGGGCATCGGTCCGCCGGTCTTCGGGGGGCCTGGAGAATGAACGTGACGAGCGGTCGTCTGATCCGGTGCCTGGCCATTCTCGGGTGCATCCCCGCATCGGGCGCCCTCGCCGCCGAGACCTACACCGTTCCGCTCGCGGTCGTCCCCGGATCCGTGACCGTGACCTCCGGCGTTCCAGTGGGCATGCCCTTCTCGGTCGCGGTCTCCGATCCGACTTGCGTTGGCGGTGGCACATTCTCCGCCGAAGTCGTCGACGGCGGATTGGAGGTCGAGTTCTCGGGTGCGGTCTCGGAGAGCGCCGAGGGCTTCCCCTGTTTCTTCTCGGCGGCGACGGCTTCGATGCAGATCGACGTCCAGGTTCCCGAGCTCGGCGGTACGGCGACGATGGTGCGCCTCGAGGCGATCCCGCTGCAGGGTGATTTTTCGTCGATCTCGGGCGCCGCCTCCTCCTTCGTTTCGGATCCGACGGGAACCAGCTCGTCCGTCCCCGGCCGATTCGAGACGGAAGGCCTGGCCGCGGGCATCGACTGGCATTCGAGCGGATCGAGTCCCTCGAATGCCTGGGCGACGGTGCTCCACGCCTGGATTCCCGGCGACACGGTTCGCATCCCGATCCGCATCGCGGCGAATCCGCGGGCGCTCGCGGGTGTCTCGACGACGGGCTCGTTTCGCGTCCGTTGGGTGATCAAGGCGACCGTTCCGGAGCCGTCGGCCGCGCTCGCGATCCCCTTCGGTGCGCTCGGCCTCGCCGGACTCGCGTCGTTCCGATCGGGCGGCGGATGAGCCGAGGGCGAGCGCGCCGAGGAGCCCGAACCGGGATCGGCGCGGAGGCGCCGTGGGGCCGTCCCGGGTCGGGGGCCTAGCCCTGCTGCCCCCGTCCCCGCTCCCGGACCGCCTCGAACGCGCCGCGCGCCCCCGCCCATGCCCCCATCGCCTCGACATGCGCCGCCGATCGGCGCGACTCGAGGTTCATCGCCGCGCCGAACTCCGTCGCGAAGCCCTCGTCGATCAG